>DNLZ01000133.1:0-5261 GCA_003488325.1 Planctomycetaceae bacterium | reverse complement strand
CGCGTATCGGTTTTGCCGGGTGGCGTGCCATGGCGTGGGCGCGGGCACGGGCGAGGCGTTTCTGCCCGCCGGATCGCTCGGCTGGAGCCACTGGGCGGGTGACGCCCGGGGCGACGGCACGGCGATCGGCGACGAGCTCGAATGCGGCACACGCGCGGCTCCACAGGTGACCCCGCCAGCCGGACTGCTGCTCTCGGCCTGCGCGGCGTCGGCGAGTGCGGCCGACGTGCAGCTTCGTGCGGCGATCTTTCCCGACGCGGTGGCGGAAGACATGGAGGGCTTCGCCGTGGCCGTCGCCTGCAGGCTCGCGGGCGTGCCGCTCGACATCGTGCGCGGCATCTCGAACGACGCGGGTGATCGCGACAAGGCGCGGTGGCTGGTTCCCACCGCCCTGAAGGCCGCGGCTGACGTCGCGACGCGCCTTCTCTCGGACCCTCGGACCGCTCTTTCGTGACCCGCATCATCCGGCTCGCCATCTCGACCTGCCCGAACGACACGTTCGCGTTCCACGGCCTGCTCACGCGCGCGGTCGACTGGCGCGGCCTCGACTTCGAGGTGTCACTGCTCGACATCGAGGCGCTCAACACGGGGCTCACGCGAGGCGACTTCGACGTGTGCAAGGCGAGCTTCGCCGCGGCGCTCGCCGTCGCGGGCGACGTCGTCGTGCTGCCGAGCGGTGCGGCGCTCGGGTTCGGGGTGGGCCCGCTGCTGCTCGCGTCCCAGCCGGGCTCGGTACCCCGCGACGCGGCGCAGGTGACGCTCTGCCCGGGCGAGCACACGACGGCGGCGTTGCTCTTCGCGATGTTCCATCCGCGCTCGACTCGGATCGAGCACGTCGTCTTCTCCGAGATCATGCCGCGGCTGCGGGACGGCAGCGCCGATTTCGGCGTGTGCATCCACGAGGGGCGCTTCACGTGGGAGGCGCAGGGTCTGCACCTGGTCGAGGATCTGGGCACGCGCTGGGAGGGGGCGACGAATGGGCCGCTGCCGCTGGGGGGCATCGTCGCGAGCCGGCGGCTGCCTCGCGAGGTGATCGCTACCGTGCAGCGGGTGATCCGCGACTCGCTCGACCTCGCGCTGGCCGACCGCGCAGCCGCCCTGCCCACGATGCGGGCCCATGCGCAGGAGTTCGACGACCGTGTGCTCATGCAGCACGTCGATCTCTACGTCAACGAGTGGACGCGCGACCTCGGTGAGACGGGCCGTCGGGCGCTCGACGCGTTCGCCGGGCGGGCGGCGTCCGTCGGGGTCGGGATCACCACTCGGGACGACCCCGCTCGCGGTGCCGCACGACTCGAGATCTTCGCGGGGTGATGCGGACTCGCTCCCCGCTCGGGCCTGGGCCCCGGGGGCGATGGCAGCGGCACGCAGGTATCATCTCGGGCAGTCGCCGCGCACCGCCCGGGTCGATCCGAGATGCCACTGCGTTCCGAGCATCTGCAGTCCGCATGGTGGCTCGCCGTGGCGGCGGGCATGCTCTGGGTGCTGTGGCTGCTCGGCCCGATCCTCACGCCGTTTCTCGCCGGCGCGGTACTGGCCTACATCCTCAATCCGGCCGTGGACTGGCTCGCCCGCCATCGCCTGTCGCGGTCGACGGCAGCCGGACTGGTGATCCTCTGCGGGTTCTTCGCGGTCCTCGCGATCCTCCTCATCGTGGCGCCGCTCGTCCGTACGGAGGCCGCCGAGCTCGCGGCCCGCGTGCCGGCGATGCTCGACCGGCTCGACACGTCGCTCGCACCGTGGCTCGAGGCGACGCTCGGTCGCGAGGTGCACGTCGATTTCGAGTCGATCAAGTCCCTGCTGAGCGAAAAGGTGCAGGGGAACGAGGAGCTGTTCGGACGCGTGCTCTCGTCGGCCCGGAGCGGCGGCCTCGCCGTCGCTGGCTGGCTCGGCACCCTGCTCCTGATTCCGGTCGTCCTCTTCTACCTGCTCGCGGATTGGCACACGATCGTGGGGCGCATCGACCAGTTCGTGCCCCGCCGCATCCACCAGCGGGTGCGGACGATCGCCGCGGAGATCAACGCGGTGCTCGCCGAGTTCCTGCGTGGGCAGCTGGCCGTGATGGGGCTGCTCGCCGCCTACTACGCCGGCGCGCTGTGGCTGGGAGGGATCGAGTTCGCCCTGCCGATCGCGCTCGTCGCGGGCGGACTCGCCTTCGTGCCGTACCTCGGCTTCGGCTCGGGCCTCGTCCTCGCGCTCGTCGCCGCCGGTCTCGGGGACACTCCCGCGCGGAATCTCGTCGTCGTGGCGATCGTGTTCGGCGTGGGCCAACTGCTCGAAAGCTTCGTCCTCACGCCCCGCATCGTGGGCGACCGCATCGGGCTCCATCCGCTCGCGGTCGTCTTCGCCCTGCTCGCCTTCGGACAGGTGTTCGGGTTTTTCGGCGTCCTCTTGGCCCTCCCCGCCTCGGCCATCCTGCTCGTGGGCCTGCGTCATCTCAAGGACGACTACTTCGCCAGCGGCTTCTACCGCGAAGGCTGAGGCGCGGGACGACCCGTCGACACCTGCGCCTGGAACGCGGCGGGACGAGCGGGCGACCACGGGGCCCTTGCTTGCCGATGGGGCGTTTCCGCTCGTACCCTCTCGAAGCGTCGGCAGGTTCGAGTCAGGTCGCCTCGTCCAGCCGAGCGACACCATCATCGGCGTGCCGGCCCTAACGAGGCATTCCACCGTGCACCGCGCCCGTCTGCTCCTGTTTCTGCTCCTGCTGGCCGGGCATACCGCGACGCCCGCCGGCGACGGGCTCGTGGCCTATCCACCGGTGCCGGGACTCTCCGCCTCGGAGCATTACACGTTCCGCGTCCGCCCCGTCGGCGGCGGCGATTGGCAGCCCGTGTTCGCCTGGCAAACCACGTGTAAGGCGATCGAGCCCCGGACCGACGGCTACTTCGACACGCTGGCGGGCTGGACCCACACCTACTGCAACTTTGAAACCTCGGGCGGCGTCGAGGTTGAGATCACCCGCGTCGACGGCCGCCTGATTCGCAGCGCGGCGGTGCATCCTCGCCGTAAGGCCTCCGCCTGCTCGGTCGAGGACGGCCGGGCCCGTGTCACGCTCGACCAGCCCTGCCTGGTGGCCGTCGACATCGATGGCCAGATGGACGAGCAGGACACGGGCAAGGGCTATCGCGGGCCGCCCCTCGACACGGTCTCGGTGTTCGCCAACCCGCCGCTGCCCGACAAACCCAAGCCGGATGACCCCGGAGTCCTCGTGGTGCGGCCGGGCGAGGCTCCACCGGCCGACGGCGACTGGAACACGCTCTCCTTCCTGCCGGGAGTGCACGACGTCGGCCTCGCCTTCCCGTTGCGGGCGGGCTGCAGCTACTACATTCCCGGCGACGCGATCGTGTACGGCACGCTCTCGAGCCAAGCCTGGGGCGCCGGCGGGCGAATCCGCATCTTCGGCCACGGCACGCTCTCGGGCGAGCGGCTCAAGCATCCCGGGTTCGTCGAGCCTGCCCTCTCAGATGCGGACGGGCGGCGCTATCGCCCGATCGAAATCGTCGGCGCGACCGACGCCCGTGTCGAAGGCATCACGATCGCCGATTCCGCCACCCACTCGCTGATGCTGATCGGGCCATACGTAGCGGGACACCCCAATCAGGTGACGTGGACCAAGATCTTCACCTGGCGGGTTAATGGTGACGGGATCAATCCCTTCGGCAACACGCTCGTCGAGGACTGCTTCCTCCGCACCCAGGATGACTCGCTCTACGTCAGCGGCCTCGGCATCCGCCGCACCGTGCTCTGGAACGACGCCAATGGTTCCTCGTTCGTGCTCAGCGCTCTGCCGCAGCTCGCCGATCGCGAGCTCGTGGTCGAGGACTGCGACGTGATCTACGCCCGGGCCAAGTGGCACCACTGGACCGGCGGCCGGGTCTTCAACATGCGCGGCGAAGGGGGCGGAGCCGCGGGAGCTGGCGTGATCTTTCGCAACATCAACGTCGAGGACCCCCGGCCTACCCTGCAGCAGTTCTTCATCTGCATGACGGTGCCGCCCCCCTATTCCCGACATGGTGAATCCCGCGCCGCCGGCGACCTGACAGGAATCCGCTTCGAGAACATCGCCATCGCCGCACCGAGCGTTCTGTGTGAACCGCAGCTGCTCTGGGGACACCCCGACGCCCGGATCCACGACCTGACCTTCGACAACCTGTCGCTCGCCGGCGAGCCCGTGCGCGAGCCGGGGTTTTTCCGTGTCAACGAGGCGGTCGATCGGCTCGTTTTCCCACCGAGCCGTACGGCGAAGCCCTGAGTCAGGCGATCGCCTCCTCTCCGACGGCGTGTCGATCAGGGGCGGATCGAAACGCCGAGCAACTCGCCAAGTCGAATCCAGTCGCGGTAACCGGCGTCCACGATCCAGCGGAGCACACTCAGGTCCAGCTGCTCATATTGGTGGATGGCCACATTTCGAAATCCGACCATGCCTTGGAGGGAGGCGGAGAGGTTCGCGTCGATGACGCCGGCTCGAGCGAGCAGCGTGAATCCTTCGGCCATGCTTTGCGGCACGCCAAGGTGGCGATCTGCGACAACATGCATCGCCATGTCGATCGAGGCCTGGCAGGCCCGTTCGATATTGAGCGTGAGGGCGTCGAGGTGGGTGAAGCTGTCGAATTCCGGTGCGGCGGCGGCTTCCTCACGAATCCGGCGGATGCACCGCTCGATGATCGCCGCCTTGTTGAGCAGAATGTCGTCAGGCGGCGTAGGCACGAAGCACCTCCCGCCGGGCTTCCTGCAGGGCGGCGTACATCGAAAGCGTGAGCATCGCAAAACGGGCCGTGATGCCGTGATCCCGCTCGAAAATGAGACGGCCGTGGGCGACCGCCTCCTTCGCATAAACGAGGTTGGTGTGCGAGAGTAGGCCGAGATCGACCGGGCGCCCGAGGATGCTCCCGAGCCCTACCGTGAGCCCCATCCGATCCGCGACCGACAGTACGGCGGCTGGTCGCAGCAGGATGGCGATATCGATGTCGCTGTCTGGCCGAAGTCGCCCTGACACGGCCGAACCGAGCACATAGGCGGCATCGATCGTGGCGTGCTCCTCGAGCAGCCGACGTGCCGCGTCGAAAGACTGCGAGTCGGGGCTGGCGATGGTCATGGCGGCGGTCATTCCTTCTGCCATGAACTGTACCTCGCCGGCCCGTGTGCCGTCGCGGCCGGAGCCGAGTCCACGGCCCAGCGGACGGCGCCGCCAGCGGCACTCACCGACGCAGACGGCGGGCCTCCTCGAGCGTGAGCGCGCCGTCACCGTCGGTGTCGAA
>DNLZ01000441.1:671-7641 GCA_003488325.1 Planctomycetaceae bacterium | reverse complement strand
TGGTGGGGGGCGTGTTCGCGGCGCATCCGCTCGTGCGCATCATCAGTCTCACCGGATCGACCGCCACCGGCGCGCACGTGCTCGCCGCCGCGGCGCCGGGCATCAAGCGCGTGTCGCTCGAACTCGGCGGCAACGCCCCCTTCATCGTCCTGCCCGACGCCGACCTCGACTTCGTCGCGGCGGAGCTCGTGCGGCTCAAGGTCTTCGTGTCGGGGCAGGTGTGCGTGACGGCCAACAGGGTGTTCGTGCCGGAGTCGGCGGCGACGGAGCTCGAGGCGCGTCTGGCGGAACGGGTCGCGGCGCTCGTCGTGGGAAACGGCCTGGCCGACGGCGTCGACATGGGACCGCTGATCCATGCGGCGGCCTGCCGAGACGTCGCCACGCGGGTGGCGGCGGCGGTTGGCGAGGGCGCGCGGATCGTCACCGAGAATCGGTCGGCCGAGGCCGGCGCCGGGCTCGACCATGCGAACTTCTCGCCGCCGACCGTCGTGGCGGGCGTGACCGACGGCATGCGGCTCGCACAGGAGGAGATCTTCGGGCCGGTGATCCCGCTCCTGGCCTACCGCCGCGTGGGCGAGGCCGTCGAACGGGCCAACGCCACGCCCTACGGTCTGGCCGCCTACGTCTACGGTCGCGATCTCGACCGCTGTCGGGCGGTGGCCGGGGCGCTCGAGGTGGGGATCGTGGGGGTCAACGAGTGGCGCCCCCTGAAGGCCGAGATCCCGTTCGGTGGCGTGAAGCAGAGCGGCATGGGGGCCGAGGGAGGCGAGGAGGGGCTGCGGGAGTTTCTGGAGACACGCGTGATCTCGATCCCCAGGCCGGGGATCGAGGGATGAAGACCGGAAGTGGCGGTGCACGCGGTGGCCCGCGGCTGCGCTCCGAGGCGTGGTGGAACGACCCGTCCAGCCCCGGGATGACGGCCCTGTACCTCGAGCGCTTCCTCAACAGCGGCCTCACACCGGGCGAGCTGCAGGGTGGACGGCCGGTGATCGGCATCGCCCAGAGCGCCAGCGACCTCACACCCTGCAACCGCGGGCACCTCGACACCGTGCACCGCATTCGCGACGGCGTGCGGGATGCGGGCGGGCTGCCGCTGGTCTTCCCGATGCATCCATTGCAGGAGTCGGCCCGCCGTCCGACGGCGGCCCTCGACCGCAACCTCGCCTATCTCGCGCTCGTGGAGATCCTCCACGGCTATCCGATCGACGGCGTGGTCTTCACCACCGGCTGCGACAAGACCACTCCGGCGGCCCTCATGGCCGCGGCGACGGCGAACCTTCCGGCGATGATCTTCAACGGCGGCCCGATGCTCAACAGCGTCCTCGACGGCGAGCCGGCCGGCGCGGGCACGATCATCTGGGAAGCACGCAAGCGGCTCGCCGAGGGCACGATCGACGAGCGGAGGTTCATGGAATTGCTCGCGGCCTCCGCGCCGAGCGTCGGCCACTGCAACGTCATGGGCACGGCCCTCTCCATGAACTGCCTCGCCGAGGCGATGGGGATGGCGCTGCCGGGGACCGCCCAGATCCCGGCCCCGTACAGGGAACGCGGCCAGGCGGCCCACGCGGCCGGAAGGCGGATCGTCGAGATGGTGCGCGAGGATCTCCGGCCGCTCGCAATCCTCTCGCGCACGGCGCTCCTGAACGCCGTCCGCGTCACCACCGCCATCGGCGGGAGCACCAACTGCCCGCCGCATCTCCTCGCCATCGCCCGACACGCCGGAGTGGAGCTCTCGATCGCCGATTGGGAGCGGGAGGGGCTCGATCTGCCGCTCCTCGTCGACCTCCTCCCCGCCGGCGCGGGTCTGGCGGAGGACTTTCATCGGGCCGGCGGCCTGCCCGCGGTCATGGGGGAAATGCTCCGCCACGGGCTCCTCGACGGGAGCCCGCTGACGGTCACCGGCCGCAGCCTCGCGGACAACCTCGCCGGCGCGCCGCCTCCCGACGGCCGCGTGATCCGCCCCGTCGCCGCACCGCTGCGTGTGCGGGCCGGGTTCCTCGTCCTCGAGGGCAACCTCTTCACGGCGGCGCTCGTCAAGTCGAGCGTGATCCGTGACGACTTTCGCCGGCGCTACCTCGAGCGGCCCGGCGACGAGGAGGCCTTCGAGTGCCGTGCCGTCGTGTTCGACGGCCCCGAGGACTACCACGCGAGGATCGACGACCCGGCCTTGGGCATCGACGAGACGTCGCTCCTCGTGATCCGCGGCTGCGGCACGCTCGGGTTCCCGGGCAGCGGCGAGGTGGTGAACATGCTGCCGCCGGAGCGGCTCGTGCGGCGCGGCGTGACGGAGCTTCCCACGCTCGGCGACGGCCGGCAGAGCGGCACGTCCGCGAGCCCCTCGATCCTCAACGCCTCGCCCGAGGCCTACGCCGGCGGGGGCCTCGCACGGCTGCGTACCGGCGACCGGGTGCGCGTCGACCTGAAGGCTCGCCGGGTCGACGCCCTCGTGCCCGAGGCCGAGTGGCACGCCCGTGACACGACCGCGTGGGAGCAGGTCCCTCCCGGCGACACTCCCTGGCAGACGCTCTACCGCGGACACGTCGGGCAGTTGCACACCGGCGCCTGCCTCGACTTCGCCTGCGGTTTCCGGGACGTCTGCCGCACCGTCCCCCGCCACAGCCACTGACGAACGACATCCTCCGCCTCGCACCTCACCGGAGCCACCCGATGCACCGCGTTTCTCCCGTGTTTCTCCTGGCCGCGCTCGTGGTGGGCATCTGCCACGCCGACGATCTCCCCCGCAGCACGCCGGAGGCGCAGGGAATCGCGGCCGCTGATCTCGTGGCACTCGTGGACGCGCTCGACGCGCATGGCGATGCCGCGAGCGCCGACGGAGTGCACAGCGTGATGCTCGTCCGCCACGGCCACGTCGTCGCCGAAGGCTGGTGGGCACCATACACGGCCGCCCACCGCCACCAGCTCTATTCCCTCTCCAAGAGCTTCACCGCCACGGCCGTGGGGATCGCCGCGGCCGAGGGGCGGCTCTCCGCCGACGACACCGTCCTCGGCTTCTTCCCCGACGAGGCGCCGGCCGAGCCGTCGGCGAACCTCCGCGCGATGCGGGTCACCGATCTGTTGCGGATGGCCACGGGGCAGCAGACCGAGCCGCCACGAAAGGAGGGAACGGGCTGGATCAGGCAGTTCCTCGCCCATCCCGTGCCCTTCAAGCCCGGCACGCACTTCCTCTACAACACGGCCGCCACCTACATGCAGTCGGCCGTCGTCCAGAAGGCGACGGGCCTCACGCTCCTCGACTATCTCGGGCCCCGTCTCTTCGCTCCGCTCGCGATCGAGGGCGCCACCTGGGAGGAGAGCCCGGAGGGGATCTCGACCGGCGGCTTCGGCCTCTCGATCCGCACCGGTGACATCGCCTCCTTCGGTCAACTGCTCCTCGATCGCGGGCAGTGGCGCGGACGGCAGCTCGTGCCCGCGGAGTGGATCGACGCCGCCACGTCGCGGCAGGTTGCCAACGGCAGCAACCCCGACAGCGACTGGGACCAGGGCTACGGCTACCAGTTCTGGCGCTGCCGGCATGGGGCCTTCCGCGGCGACGGCGCCTTCGGCCAGTTCTGCGTCGTCCTGCCCCAGGAGGATGCGGTGGTGGCGATCACCGCCGGCACCCGCGACATGCAGGGGATCCTCACGATCCTCTGGCGGCATCTGCTCCCCGCACTCCGCGCGGCGCCGCTCCCTCCGGACGACGCGGGAAACGCGCGTCTCCGCGAGCGGCTCGCGGCGCTCGCCGTGCCACGTCCCGGGGCCGGTGCGCCTCCGGCGGCACTCGTGGGGAAGACGTTCCGCTTCCCGGACAACGCCGCCGGCATCGAGAGCCTGCGCCTCGAGCCGACGCGTGGGGAAGGGGACGCCGCGGCGCACCTCGTCCTTGCCTCAGCGGGAGGCGAGCAGCGCATCCCTCTCGGCACGGATCGCTTCGTCGCCTCGTCGGTAGCGTGGGGAGGGAAGCCGCCGGAGCCCGCCGCCGTGGCGCTGGGGCGGGAAGGGGAGGAGTGCGTGGTGCGGATCTGCTTCGTCGAGACCCCCTACGTCACGACGCTCCGCCTCCGTCCGGACGGGACCGGCGTGAGGCTGTCCGGCGGCACGAACGTGGGCTTCAGCCCCACGAAGTTCCCCGATCTCGTGGGCACGTCCACGACCGAATGAGGAGCCGCGGCGCGAACGCGGCCAGATGCCGCGGGCATCGGTCTTCCGACGACGGCCCGGCCCGGTCGCGGGCGGAACCGGCGGCCGGCACTCACGCGGGCAGTTCGTGGCCACCGCGCCGGGGTGGATCGAGCAGGGCGTCGAGATCCTCGCCCACGAACCGCTCGGCGGCGGGATCCCACTGGAGGGGTCGGCCGACACGCCGCGCGATGTTCGCGAGGTGACACACCGATACCGAGCGGTGACCGATCTCGACATCCGCGACGGGACGACGACGCGTGCGCATCGCGTCGAACCAGTCCTCCATGTGCCAGCGCGCCTGCCACAACGCCGTCTCGTCGCTCCAGCGACGCTCTTCCTCCGCCTCGTCGAGCGCCGCCAGCAGGTCGCGGGCGATCTCGGGCGGATTCGACGCCACCTTGTTGCGGTTGATCTCGAGCTTGCCCCGCTCGCACACGAACACCGCGCCGCCCATCGGGCCCTTGCCCTGCTCGATCACGAAGTTCACCACCGTGCCGTCGGCGTAGCGCATGCGCACCGGCGCGTTGAGTCCCTCGCCGAGCGGTTCGACGGCGACCGGACCGGTTTCGTCGGCGCCGAGGGCCCACTGGATCTGGTCGACGCCGTGCGCGCCCCAGTTGGTCATCTGACCGCCTGAAAACTCCCGCCACTGCATCCAGCCCATCCACTGGGCATTGAACGGCCGAAATGCGGCCTGTGAGAGCCACGCGTCCCAGTCGAGCCCCGCCGGCACCGGCTCCGCGGGCAGCCCCCCGGCCGGGGCCTCGCGCGGGCCGGAATAGTTGATCGCCCGCACCTCCTCGATTCGCCCGAGCTTCCCCTCGCGAAGGAGCGCGCAGGCCAGACGGTTGATCGCCATCGATCGCTGTTGCGTGCCCACCTGAAGCACGCGGTCGTGACGCCGCACCGCCTGCACGAGCGCCCGGCCCTCGCGCACCGAAAGCGAGAGCGGCTTCTCGGCGTAGACGTCCTTGCCCGCGGCGCAGGCCTCGATGCACGGCAGCACGCGCTGAAAATCACCCGTGGCCACGACGACGGCATCGACGTCCGCCCGGTCGAGCACACGGCGATGATCGGCCATGATGTCCCACGACGCCTTGCGGTCGGCGCGGCACTTCTCGGCCCGCGGGAGGTTGCAGTCCGCGACGGCGACGATCACGCCGTCCTCGGGCAGTTGGTCCACCAGCAGCGTGCCGCGGCCGCCGACCCCGATGAAGCCGACGCGGATGCGCTCGTTGGCACCGATGACCCGGGCCACGGAACGGGCCGGCCACGCCCCACCGACCGCGCCGGCGGCCGCCGCGCCGAGCACCGCGCGCCGCGATACCCGTCCTCCACGTCGCGCCCCGAATGATCTCATGCGTGTCCTCCTCGCGACTCGACGCATCATCGCACCCGCACGGTGCGCGTGACCCGCAGCATGCTAAACTCCACACGTTTTCCGTGCAGCGACCCACGCCAGGCGACGAGCGTCATGCATCACGACGACGGCAGGTGTCACGCGAACGCCCCTGCCCAGGGAGCGGGGTCGTGAGCCCGGCCCGCCCCTTCGGGGCGTCCATCTTCGTCGCCCTGTCGCTGTGGGCGGCGGTGGCGCCGGCCGTCGAGCCGGGCGCGTGGATCGACCTCACGCATCCCTTCGACGGGGCGACGATCTACTGGCCCACGGAAAAAGGCTTTCAGTTCGACGCGGGTGCCAACGGCCCGACGGCGAAGGGGTACTACTACGCGGCCAACCGCTTCACGACGGCCGAACACGGTGGCACGCACCTCGACGCGCCGCGGCATTTTTCGGCGACGGGGCAGACGAGTGACGCCATCCCCCTGGACCGACTCGTGGGGGAAGCGGTGGTCGTGGACGTGTCGGCAGAGTGCGCCGCCGACCCGACCTACGAGGTTTCGCCCGACGATCTCGTGGCCTGGGAGGCGGCGCACGGCCGGCAGTTCGTGGACGTGATCGTGCTGGTGCGCACGGGCTGGGCCGCGAAATGGGCCGACCGGAAGGAGTACCTCGGCACCGCCGCGACGGGCGCGGCTGCCGTGGCAGAACTGAGGTTTCCCGGAGTGTCCCCGCTGGCTGCCAAGTGGCTCGTGGAGCAGCGGCGGATCAAGGCGATCGGCATCGACACCGCGAGCATCGACCACGGCCCCTCCACGCGCTTCGGCGCCCACGTGGCGTTCTGCGGGGCGAACGTGCCGATCTTCGAGAATGTCGCGTCTCTCGACCGGCTGCCCGCCACCGGCGCGTTCGTCGCGGCGCTGCCGATGAAGATCGCCGGTGGCAGCGGCGGCCCGCTGCGGATCGTCGCGCGGATCAGGTGACGGCCCGTCCGGTCACCCCGCGGTGTCTCCCGGGTCCGCCTCTCCGAGGTACTCGACCGCGTTGCGGGGCGTCTCGTGGAGCACGATGCGGACGAGGCGCACGCCCGTCGGCAGCGTCAGGGCGACACGGTTCCAGATCGCCACGACGAGATTTTCGGCCGTCGGGTTGATCCCATCCATCCAGGGCACCTGGAGATTGAGATTGCGGTGATCGACATCGCGGATGACGCGCTCCTCGAGCACGTCCCGCAGATGCTTGAGGTCCATGACGAAACCGGTCGTCGGATCGATCGGACCCTCGACGGTGACGTCGAGTTCGTAGTTGTGCCCGTGCCAGAGGGGATTGGCACACTCGCCGAACACCTCGGTGTTGCGGGCGTCGGACCATTCCGGCCGGTGCAGCCGGTGCGCCGCGGAGAAGTGCACGCGACGGGTGGCTCGCACGGTCGGCATCGCGGGGAATGTC
>DNLZ01000441.1:0-301 GCA_003488325.1 Planctomycetaceae bacterium | reverse complement strand
TCGAGTATACGACGGATGGAGCGCGCCCCGCGGTCGGACGGTGCTCATTTGCGGCCCCAGTCGGCGTCGGTCACGATGGCACCGACGCTGGGCGGGCGGGCGACGGCGCACGTGGCTTGCGGCGGCAGGGGAAGGCGAGGGCCGGCGATGGATCGACGGGTCGGGATCGTCACGGGCGGCAGCAGGGGCATCGGCCTCGCGATCGCGGACCGACTCGCGGCCGCTGGTTCAGACGTCGTGATCGCCGCACGCGACACCGCCGCCCTGGCGGCGGCGCGCGACCGGCTCGCGTCCCGCGGCT
>DNLZ01000405.1:8665-8842 GCA_003488325.1 Planctomycetaceae bacterium | reverse complement strand
CCCGCAGACGTCCCCGACGGCGGCCTCCACGTCGCTGCGAAACGTTCGGCGCAGCCACTCGTGCGTGAGACCACTCCCGACGCGGAGAATCACCCGCTGCCCGCCGGCGGGCGGTCGCTGGCTCACGACGGCCTCGGTCTTCCTGCGGCGACCACGCGAGGTGACCACGCTGGCGCG
>DNLZ01000405.1:3248-8338 GCA_003488325.1 Planctomycetaceae bacterium | reverse complement strand
TCCTGTGCGGATTCCTGTGCCGATTCGACGAGCACGGTCATCGACCGACCGAACCATACGGCATAGCGGTCGATGCCGATCCGGCTCTCGAGCGCCGCTTCGATGCGAGCGGCGAGACCGTCGGAGTCGGATGCTGCCCGGGCGGCGTCCAGCGAGTTCCCCATTGGCTCCTTCCTGCCACGGGCCTCCCGCCGCGGCGACCGTCATCCATCCGTCGTCATCCATCCGTAGACCACGTCGTCACCCGACGTCGGCGGGCGAGTATAGAAGTGCTTGCAGTGCTGTCAAACCAATCGCTCACACGCTGGTGAAGGCGCGAGAGAGCGACGTCGCACAGCCATTCCCGTCCCGCACGCACCCCGTGCGCAGTGGTGCATAACGTGTGGATTCGATCGCGAATGGCGGGAGAACCGCATGCGCATCGCACCCCGTGCGACGGGGCTTATACTGGCGTCGCGACGGGCATGTACGCGAGGCAACGCAAGGTGCAGCCGTCAACGCGATCCACGAGGCGGCGAACGATCGGGCCTTGAGGGGCGGAACGAGGCGTCAGCGGATCGAGGCGTCAGGAAGACCTGGAGTCAGGGCATGTCCTCGCGGCACGGCTCGTGTTCGAGACAGCGGCGAACGTTCGTGTCGTGCCCGGCGGGAGTGCCCCGCGGAGCGCTGCTCGTCGCGATGTGCCTCGGCGGTGCCTCCGACGACGTGCTCTCGCAGGAGCAGCCCGCCGCACCGAAGGCACCACCGACCTTTCAGCCGGGAGAGATCTCGATCGGAGAGCCCGTGACGCTCCCCTTCGGTGGCGTGGCTCCCAGCTCCGAGCCACGGGCGGCCGGCGGCAGCGGCGCGACCACCGCCGACCCCGCTGCGATCGGCGTCCGGCAGTTGGATGAGGCGACCGCGAAGCTCGGGCGCAGCGGCTGGCTGGGCATGGTGGTCGCCGAGTCGAACGTCCCCGGACGCTGGAGGGTCGACGAGGTGGCTCCCGGTGGCCCGGCGGATCTCGCCGGCATTCGCGTGGGGGACGAACTCCGCGCCGTCAACGGCGTGGCACCACGCAACGCGGACGAGGTGGCGCAGGCGCTCACGGCGATCGTGGCGGATCAGCCGGTCGCGCTCGCCATCGCGCGGGCTGACGAGGTGTCGGACATCACCGTTCGGGCCGCACCCCGCCCGAGCGCGCAGCCCGCTCCACGCGGGGCCACGGCACCAGCCACCGCCCGTGACGAGGGCTCCACGGTGGACGGAGGTCTGCCCGCGGATCCACGCTCCGTCGGAGGGCCTGAAGCCGCCGGCCCCGCGACGCTCCCTCCGACTCCTCCCGCCTTCACTGCCCCGTCGGTCATGACGCCAGCTCCTGCCGCGGCCGCTGGCATCGCCGACGTCGCTGCCGCCACGCCGCCGAATCCGATCGGCTCGCTCGCGCCGCCGACGGTCGGCCTCCCTGCTCCGGGTGCGTCGACCCTCGTGCCGCCTCCGGATGTCTCCGTGTCGGTCCCCGGTGGACTGACACCTCCGGGAGAGTCCTCGCCGCCGGCTCGCTTCATGCCGGCGGCGCCGCAGGTGCGACCGGATGCGACCGTCACATCCCCGAGCACCCGGACGCCTGCCGGCCTCGAGGCGGCTTCAGGGCTGCCTTCGGGCTTCGGACCGTCGTCCGTCGGTGGGGCATCGCCCCGCATCCCGCGCGAAGCGGTGGGACGATCGGGCATGTCGGGCGGCCGCACGGCGCTCGGGGTGCGGACGATCCCTCTCGACCCGGTGACACAGGCGCGGTTTCAGCTCTCCGCCCCGGACGGCGCCTACGTGATCGGCGTCGTGCAGGATCTCCCCGCGTTCCGCGCCGGTGTGCCGCCGGGCAGTGTCATCGTCGCCCTCGACGAGCGCCCCGTGCATTCGCCGACCGAGCTCACGTCGCTCGTGACGAGCGGGCCGATCGATCGACCCGTGCGCGTGCGCTACGTCCTCCCCGGCGGCACCGCCCGCAATGCCGACGTCGTGCTCCAGGCCATCGACCCACCGCTGTTGCAAGCGCTCGGCGGGGACGCCGCGGAGAGTCCGGCCGTCGTTCCGGAACCGCGGCTGGCGCGGCGGCCGGTCGAGGAGGCCGTCGTCACACTGCGCCGTGAGATCGTCCTGCTGCGGCAGTCGCTGCGTGAACTCGAGCAGCAACTGGAAGGCCTGGTCGACCAGTCGAGCCGCGGGCGATCGAGGTGAGCGTCAGGCAGCGTGGGCACGGCGTGGCGCCGGGCTGCCGCACACCCGATCGAGTTCTTCCACGAGCGGCACACCCGCCGGACCGGCGACCGCTGCGGCCCACCGCGCCACACGCGACGGCTCGCGCCGCACCGCGACGGCATTCGCGCGCCGCGTGCCATCGGTCGCCCATGCCTCCGCGTCGTCGCTCAGCCGGATGAGCAGGCGCTCGATGCCCGTCCGATGCCATTCGATTCCATCCCGATCGAGGCCTGCGGGCACCGACACCGCGCGACTCACGATGGCCCGTGCCCTGGAGTAGGGCCGCGGGATCGCGAAGGCATCCCAGGTGGGAAGTCGCCACGGGCGTGCATAGCCCAGTCCCATGGCGACCACGGGGATGCCGAGCGTGCCCGCCAGGTAGACGCAGCCGGGCGCGAGTCGCCGCCGGGGTCCCCGCGGCCCGTCGGGCGTGATCGTGAGGTTGCCGGCGCGCGCCCGTTCGGCCAGTTCGCGCAGCGCCGTCGAGCCGCCCCGGAACGTGCTGCCCCGCACGACGCCGAATCCCATCATGCGGGCGACTCGATCGAGGATGTGCGCGTCGGCATGCCTCGACAGGAGCATCGAGATGTTCGAGTGCCCGCGCAGGAACAGCGGCAGCAGGATGTTCTCGTGCCAGAAGACGTAGATCTTGGCGCCCCGGTAGGCGGGATGCACCGGATCGACCTCGGGATCGGCGAAGTCGGCCCGGCAGTCGAGCGTGGACATCCAGCCGCGCACCACCGCGGTCGAAGCCAGCGACCAGGCGCCGATCGAAAAAGGGGTCGTGGGCTTCATGCCGCCGTCGCTCCAGAGGCTCGATCCGTTTCGCGGGCCCGTCGCCGTGTCCGCGTCACTCGATCCACGTGCCCTCGAACACCTCTTCCGCCGGTCCCGTCATCACGACGTGCCCGGCGGCATCGCCACGCTCGAGCCATTCCAGTTCGAGCGTGCCTCCCGGGAGCTCGGCCCGGATGTGCCGGTCGGTCCGACCGCCGAGAGCGCCGGCCACGCAGACGGCGGCGGCACCCGTGCCGCAGGCCTGCGTGATGCCGCTGCCACGCTCCCAGGTGCGCATGCGCACCCGGTCCGACGAGAGCACCTGCACGAAGTGCACGTTGACGCGACGGGGAAAGATCGCCGCGTTCTCGATTCGCGGACCGATCATCTCGAGCGGCACGCGTGCGACCTCACGACACCAGAAGACGACGTGCGGGTTGCCCATCGACACACAGGTCATGCGGGGATCCAGTCCGCAGGTCGCCCACCACGGCTCCTCCGTCCCGAGCGCCGTGCACGGGGCGTCGACCACCGGCCCCGATCCGCCGACGTCGACGGGGATCGCCGCGGGATCGAGCATCGGCGCGCCCATGTCGACGCGCACGCGGGAACTGCGCGCTCCCGTGGGTGTCACCTCCACGGTCAGCAGGCCTCGCCCGGTCTCGATCGCGACACCTCCCGGTGCGGCATGCCCCCTGGAGACGACCAGGTGCGCCACACAGCGGATGCCGTTGCCGCACATCTCGGCCTCGCTGCCGTCCGCATTGAACATCCGCATCCGCGCCGCGGCGATCGTCGACGGCTGCACGAGCACGAGCCCGTCGCCCCCGACCCCGCGGTGACGATCGGCGATCCGTGGTGCGAGCCCCGCCGGATCGCGTGGGATCGGCTCGACGAAACAGTCGACGTACACGTAGTCGTTGCCGGCGCCGTGCATTTTCACGAACTTCATCTGCGACACCCGTACACGTCCCGTGTCCGGCACCGTTCGAACCCGTCACCGCCACTCTAGCGACCTGCCGGACCCGCGATCCATGCCAAACACGAGCCGGCCCGCGTCGCCCTGTCGTCCCGCATGAGGCGACTCATGGCCTGAGCGCCGTCCGCGGTCCACCTGCCGACTGCCGCGCCTGGAGCTTCTGCAGGGCGGCAGCGAGGGTCGGGAAGGCCTCCGTCGACGGCTCGGGCTCCGCCAGCGTTCCATCGACGTGAATGAGCATGAACTGACCACTCGCCCCGCCCAGCAGCCGCTTCATGGCCGGCAGCTGCGTCTTGGCGTCCCCGACGATCGAGCGGAACGTGAGGTCGAGCCCTCCGTCGAAGTCGACGGCGCCGGCGCCGACGAGGCTGATCGCATCTCCCGACAGCTCGATCGTGTCGAGATAGGCGTGCGGCCCCTCGATGCGAAAGTCGACGAGGCTGCCCGTGAAGGCGTTGCGATCGGGTGCCTTCACGCGCAGGATCTTCAGGAGGGCCACCACCACCGGCAGTTCGTAGAGGTCGGCGTCCCGCAGCCGCATCTGTCCCCGTCCCGTGAGCGAGTGGCTGCCGGTCCGCGAGCCCGAGATCTCGAGTCCGGCCTGCATCCGCCCCCGGTAGCCATGGGCGACACCGGTCGCCTCGCTCGTGAGCCGCTCGAGATCGGCGTCGCTGAGCGCCGCATTCACCGTGAAGCGGCCACCGGGTCCCGCCGTGACCTGTCCATCGACCAGCAGCATTCCCCCGGCGACCCGCGCGCCGAGCCGCTGCCCGCCGACGCCGTCCGCGGCCACCGCCGGAGCGCCGAAGCGCATGCCGGCAGGGTCGAGTGCGATGGGCCCCTCGAGATCGGTCAGCTGCACGCCCCGCACGATCGCGCTGTCGAGCGACACCTGGCCGTCGGCCCGCCAGTTCGTGCCGTCGCTCTGTCCGCGCAGACGGATCCCGCCGTGCACGTGCTCGAGCGGCACTCCGACGTCGACCTCGGCCTGCGCCATGTCGAGGTGCATGTCCCACGCGGCAGCGACCCCCGTGCGTCCGGAGGGGGAGCCGGCGGGGGGCGCCGACGGCGCGGTCGAATAGATGTCGAGCGTCCC
>DNLZ01000405.1:0-2855 GCA_003488325.1 Planctomycetaceae bacterium | reverse complement strand
GCCTGCAGCAGGTCATGATCGACGCGGAAGCGGTCCGCGCTGAGCCGCTCGAAGGAGACGTGCCACCCGTCGTCGGCCGTGAAGATGCAGCGCCCCTCGGTCGCCACGACCGTGCGCTGATGGACGCCCCGGATGCGCTCGAATCGCAGCTGTCCGTCCCGCCACACGAGTCGCCCCTGCAGCTGCTCGAGGCGATAGGGAAACCAGGCGGGCTCGATCGAGACGCTCTGCCCCTCCGGCGTCGCCTCGAGCTCGACCGTCGTCCGATGCGTCTTGACGCGGTGCCGCACCGTGGCGGTGAACTCCGCCGTCCCGCGGGGGTCCACGTCCTCCCAGATGCGCTGCATTCCCTGGGGCAGTGCGTCGCGGAGTTCCGGCTCGAGCACGACGCCATGTCCGGTGAGTCGGAGCGTCAGTTCGCCGTCGTCGTCACCGACCGGCTCGAGCCCGCCGGAACAGCGGATCACTCCGGTGTCGTTCGCACCCACCAATTCCCGGATCGTCCACCTGGTGCCCTCCATGCGCAGCAGTCCACTCACGCCGGACAGCGGGTAGGGAAAGCCGGCGTAGCTCATGCTCCCCTGCACGACGCGCAGGTCGAGCGTATTGAAATAGTGGGTCGGAAACCTCGGCCCCCGCTCGTGCCGGAAGCGAAAATCGAAGGTGCCCGAGGCGCGCAGCCGCCGCACGATGTCGGCGCTGCGGGCGGGCAGCGCCGCCAGCAGGGCATCGTCGATGCGCATGCCGTCACCATGCACCTCGATGAATCCCTGGCCGCCGGACACGGACGTGTCGACCGTGCCGGTGACGTGCACCGGATGACCGCCGGCCTGTCCCGTGAGATGCAGCGCCAGCGTCCGCGCGCGGAAGGTGACGGTGCCGACGGTATGGTCGAGCCGATACGGAAAGCGATAGTGGGTGATCGACACGTTGCGGCACCGGACCGCGACATCGGGATCGAGGACGCCCGCACGACGCTGCACCCGCGCACGCACGTCGATCTCCCCGGCGGGCAGCAGCTTGTTCCACTGCGCCGCCAGCGGCTCGGGCAGCAGCCCCTCCCAGTGCCTGCCGACGTGCAGTCGCTCGCTCTCGACGACGAGGTCGAAATCGGCGGTGGACGACCACCCGTGGAGCCTGCCGCTGCCGCGCACGAGCGTCGGGCCGGCATGCCCCTCGAGCTGCTCGCAGACCGCGCCGCCGCGATCGGCGCGAAAGACCGCCGAGATGTCGCTCACGGCGAAGGGCAGGGTCGCGTGCTCGAAGCGGCCGGAGCGCAGCCGGCCGGCCACCGTGAAGTCGGCCTCCGCGAGGCGGTCGAGGCCGCCGGTCACCTGCCACTCCAGATCGACGCGACCACGCAGGCCGTCGGGCCACGCCCCGACCCCCACGATGGCGGCCAGGCCACCCGTCTGGGGCGCGAGATCGAGTCCGGCGACGCTGCCGGCGAGCTGGAAGGCGCCGGAGGATTGCACGAGCTGCCCCGTGAAGGCCGCGCGATCGAAGGGATCTCCGGTAGCCCCCCCGCTGAATGTCAGCGCGGAGCCCGCCTCGGTCGTGACGGGAGCCACGTCGATGCCGAGATGCCGCACGGTGACACGCTGCCGCGTGCCCGCATCGTCGACGACGATCGTCGCGTCGTCGATCCGCACGGGCAGGGCGAGACCTCCCGGGCGGCCAACGAGCATGTCCGCGAGATTCCACCGGCCATCGGCCGCGCGCACGACGTGCAGCGTGGGGCGTTGCACGCGCACGGACGTGACGCGCACGTCGCCCGACGCCAGATCCGTCAGGGCCGTGGCGCAGGCGAGGTGGGCCTCGTCCACCGTGAGGAGACGACGCCGCTCGGGATCGTCGATCGTGGGATCGGCCACCTCGATCCCACGGATCACGAGCCCCTCGCCCTCGACGAGGCTCGCCGCGCGCACCCGCACCTCGAGCGTCGGCATCTCGCGCTGCAGCCTCTCCTCGACCCGACGACGCACCTCCTCGCCCAGGCGCGTGGTCCCGAGGGCCACGGTGACGAGCACCGCCGCGGCCGTCAGCGGAAGCGTCCAGCGGACGACGGTCCACAAGAGGTCGGTGAGCGGCTTCACGCGCGCAGGCGGCCGTCGGGCCGCGTCTCGAGAGGCGGTGTTTCTCCCGGGTGGGCAGCCGTCGCGCCGGGAGCGGGGGCGGGAGGGTAGGAACGCGTTCATGCACGGTCAAGTCGCCGCGCCGGGCCCGCAGGTTTCCCAGCCCGCCACTCCGCTGCTATAACCCGCCTCCGACCGACACGGGGACGGGGATCGGCCGTCGGGCCGACCGGGCGTATCGCGTGTCGTCAGCTCCCGGGAGCCCTGACGCATGGCCGCGGAAATGTCCGCTCGAGAGACCTCGGCACCCAACGCTCATCGGCTGCTGTGGGCGGGGTTCATGGCGATCCTCGCCGCAGGCGTCGGATTCGCGATCCGTGGAGGAATCCTCGACAACTGGCGCGAGCAGTTCCAGTTCACGGCGTCGCAGGCGGGTCAGATCACGGGGGCCGGACTGACGGGATTCTGCTTCGGCATCATCATCGGCGGCGTCATCGTCGACCGGATCGGCTACGGAAAACTCGTGGCCCTTGCGTTCCTCGGCCATGTGCTGTCGGCGGTCGTGACGTTCAGCGCCTCGACCCCGGCGAACGCCTACCAGCTGCTCTTCTGGGGCTCCTTCATCTTCGCGTTCGCCAACGGCACGCTCGAGGCCGTCGCCAATCCACTCGTCGCGACCGTCTTCCCCAACAATCGGACGCACTACCTCAACATCCTGCACGCGAGCTGGCCGGCCGGCATGATCCTCGGCACCGTGGCGGGCTGGTATCTCGACGACAA
>DNLZ01000407.1:12956-13203 GCA_003488325.1 Planctomycetaceae bacterium | reverse complement strand
AGCTGCCACCCGAGCTGCCACCGGACGAGCCACCGTACGACGAGCCGCCATAGGAGCAATACGAGCCGTACGAGCCGCCTGACGAACCACCCGACGAGCCGTGCCGCGCTGCGCGGAGGGCGCGACGATGGGCGTGGTGCGAACCCCAGCTGCCGTGGGAACCCGACGAGCCGTACGAGCCGCCCGACGAGGCGCCCCCGTACGAACTGTAGGAACTCGACGACGAGCCACCCGAGGAACCCCCGGA
>DNLZ01000407.1:0-12635 GCA_003488325.1 Planctomycetaceae bacterium | reverse complement strand
GAACCCCCGGACGAACCTCCCGACGAGCCACCGGATGACCCGCCTGACGAACCGCCCGATGAACCGCCTGCAGAGCCGTTATTGCGATGACGCCAGCCGGCCTCCACGTCGCTGCTCGCCGCGGCAACGGCGACGAACGTGAGGGCCCCGGCGATCCTGAACCAGCGACGAGACACCAGCATGGTGGATCAACTCCCGAGAAAATGAGCCGAGGATGACGGAACTGATCCCGGGCCGAGTCCCGGGGATCCTGCGTCCGAGTGACGCCAACGATAGTTTGCCGATCAGCCAAATCAAGAAGAATGGAGAAAAAAACAGGCGTGGGCTGTTTGGGGCGATTGCATCAGTTTTGCGGCCTCTCGCGCCGGACCAATTCAATCTCGAAAACCAGCACCTCGTTGGGCTCGATCGCCGGCGGCGACCCTTCCTCGCCGTACGCCAGATCCGGCGGGAGGTGGATCCTCCACTTCGCCCCGACGCCCATCAGACCGAGCGCCTCCTGCCAGCCGGGCACGACGCCCCGCAGGGGAAACGCGGCCGGTTCGCCCCCGGGCTCGGTCCCATCGAATTGACGGCCGTCGATGTGCGTGCCGCGGTAGTGGGCGACGACGACGTCGTCCGGGCCGGGCGGCTGCCCCGATCCTGCACGCAGCACCTCGTACTGCAGGCCGCTCGGCAGCGAGACGACGCCGGGCTTTCGTGCGTTGGCGGCCAGATACTCGCGCCCCTTCGCGAGGTTGATCTTCGCCGCCTCCGCCATCCGCTTGAAGAATGCCTCCTGCCGCTTCTGCATGGCCTCGTCGAAGGCCGTGATCGCCCGCCGCAGACGGGCTTCGTCGAGCCGTGGCGCCGACTCCTGCACCGCATCGGCGAGCCCTCGCGCGAGGGCCGCGTTGTCGATCGGCACGTCGAGCGTGGCGTGGTCGGCACGGATGCGGGCGCCGATCCGGTACCCGAGCGCGTAGCCGAGATCCTCGGGGTCGATGGCGGGTGCCGGAGCCGCCAGTTGCTCCACGGGACGCTGCGGACCGGGCTGTGCGAGCGCTCCTCCCGCCACGAGGCAGCAGGCGGCAGCGTGGATTCCGCACCACGACCTGGGGAACACGACCGGACGCTGCATCGTGACGTCTCCTGCGGAGGCCCTCGGTCCCAATCCCGCCCGCCGCAGCCTACGCGATATGGGGCACCGTCGCCCATCGGCCGCGACGGCGAGCGGTCGCAGGCTCCCCGTCAGGCCCCGTCAGGCGGCGGCGCGAGCGAGCCGCGTGTCAGCTCGAGGAAAGCCGTTTCGAGGTTGGTCTCCTGCTCCCGCAGGCCGAGCAGCCCGTGACCGGCCGCGACGAGGCGGGCGGCCAGGGGCGCGTGGTCGGTCACGCCATCGGCCAGCGCGACGACGACCTCCCCGTCCCGAACGGTCACGGCGGCCGCCTCGGGCGCCCGCTCGAGTTCCCGTGCCGCAGCCTCGGGCGACCCGGACACGCGAATGCGGAGCGTGGGCCTGCCGCGCACGCGCGCGAGCAGATCCTGCACATCGCCGCAAGCCAGCAGCCGGCCGTACTCGATGATCCCGACGCGATTGCAGATGTCGGCGAGCTCGGGAAGGATGTGGCTCGATACGAGGATCGTCTTGCCCATTCCCTGGAGGCGTTTGAGGAGGTTGCGCATCTCGATGCGCGCCCGCGGATCGAGGCCGCTGGCCGGCTCGTCGAGCAGGAGCACCTGCGGGTCGTGCAGGAGGACCCGCGCGAGGCCGAGCCGCTGCGTCATGCCGCGTGACAGGCTCGTGACGAGCTCGTCACGCTTCGCGACGAGATCGACCAGCTCGAGGGACCGCTCGGCGACACGCCGCCGCTCGGTGCCCCCGATCCGGTACGCCGCGGCGAAGAACTCCAGGTACTCGATCACCTTCATGTCGTCATAGACGCCGAAGATGTCGGGCATGTAGCCGATCGCCCGACGGATGTCGCGCGGATGCGTGTAGATCGAGTGACCACAGACGTACGCCTCGCCCCAGGTCGGCGCGAGGAGGGTCGAGAGGATGCGGATCGTCGTGGTCTTGCCGGCGCCGTTGGGCCCGATGAACCCGAAGAGATCGCCCCGGTCGAGCCTGAGATCGAGCGAGTCGAGCGCGCAGAAGTCGCCGTATTTCTTGGTGAGGTCGATCGTCTCGATCATGGTGATCCTCCGACCGGTCCGAGCGGGACCACGAGCCGGCACATCCGTGCGATCGTCTCGATCGGCTCCGCGGTGTCGGCGGACCCGCGCGGGGTGAGCCGCCACGGGATCGACCAGCCGGCCGGCATGTCGCCCGTCGCGCCGTAGAGCACCGCTCGATCGACACTCAGAAGCCCCGTGCGATCGAGCCCCGTCAGCCGCCCTCCCGGCAAGAGCGTGTAGGCGGCCCCGCCGGCCGCGGCGTGCAGGCCGGCCACCTCCAGGATGCGGGAGACGTCCGGTTCGACGCGATTCCAGCGGTTCGGCAGGTCGCGATCGTCCACCGCACCGCGCCGCTGCAGCGCGCCGGCGAGCGACCGCGGGCCACGCGACGTGCGCAGGTCGAACGTGACGTCCGGCGGCAGGGTGCCGATGTCGTACACCCAGCCGCCATGGGCCAGCCGGCAGTCCTCGATCGCGAACGGCAGATGGTGCGTGAAGGAGCCGCGCAGAGTGCCCTGCGCGTCGCGTGACAGGTTCGACGTCACGAGGAGCGGACCGTCCGCGGTCGACCGCTCCCAGGCGGCCTCGAAGAGCCGATTCGACGCGGCCGCCATGGGCACTCCGTCGAGCGTCGCGAGTGTGCGACCGTAGCGGTAGGGAGCGGCGGCGAGCATCGGATGCGGCACGGCCGCGTCGATGCCTCCGAACCCCGTGCCGGCATCGGCGAACCACGACACGGTGCCCTCCTCGCCGGCCCCGTCGCCGACCGCGACGTCGCACGCCGTGTTCGCGGCGCTCCACACCGCCGCCCAGCCATGGCTTCGCACCCGCTGTCCTTCGACGTCGACGTCGATCACCTCCGCGGCCCGGGCGACCGTCGCGACGGTGGGCCGGCGGCGGTCGGCGACCCCCCAGGCCGCCGCGCTGAAGAGCACGACGAACGCGGGGAGCGTCAGCCACGCCAGCCACGGTCGCCCGCGCGACGCGATCCACCAGTCGAGCGGATAGAGCGTGAGCACGTAGAGCAGCCCGAGTCCCGTGATCACCTCGAACGGAACGGTGGCGATCGGCGGCGCGCGCCGGCCTCCGGTCCGTTCGAGAGCCGTGCGCAGTTGGCCGGCCAGATCGACCGCCCCCGGCTCGCGAGCGGCAACCGGCAGATCGGTGTCATCCGCCCGACCGCCGAGGACTCGCACGAGCAGGGAATCGGTACCCGTCCAGCCGCGCAGTGGATCGTCGTCGAGATCGAGCCCCACCCAGCAGACGGTCCCGAGGCCCCGCGCCGTCCGAACCACGAGCGGCATGTCGGTCGGACCGGTGCCCTCGAACACCTCGACGGCGCCGGACAGCGACCGCCGGTCGCGCAGGAGAGGCACCCGCAGTGCGGACGCCCCGGGCCGGGCCGCGAGCCCGCCAGCACGGGCATACGCCTCGATCGCCGCGACGCGTCGCACGGGGACGAGCCGTTCGACCGGACCGGGCAGCCAGGCGGCGGCGGGGCCGCCTGCACCAGCCAGATCGACGGCCGACGCACCGGCGCAGAGGACGAGCCGGCCGCCGTCGCGCACCCAGGCGTCGATGCCCGTGACGACCTCCGCCGGCACGTCCGACAATGACCGACCACAGACGAGAATCACATCGGCGAGGTCATAGTCGCGTGGCGAGATGCCCGCCGCGATCGGCCCTCGGCCGAGCGGCGCGACGACGGTGAGCGGGGGCGCATCCGGAGCGGTCATGAGCCGCGCGGCGCGACCCGCCGCGGGCAGTTCGCCGAGCACGATCAGGACTCGATGCGTCGACGGGATCGGTTCGGCGAGCAGCATCTCGATGGCACCCTCGGACGGGGTGACCGGGGCGAGCCCGACGTCGCCGTCGGCTTGTGGCACGCGTTCGATGAAGACGCGCGCCGTGGGCCGACCGACCCGCACGCACGTGTGGGCCTCCAGGCCGCCGTCCGCGGCCGGCCGCAGCGACGCCGCCGGGGCCCGCACGAACTCCCCGTCGGGATCCTGCGCCCAGACGAACACCCGGTCACCCGCCATCGCGTCGGCGCCCGCGCGAGGCGCGAGCCGCAGCGGAGTCCATGAACCTGCGCGGAACGCACCGGCCAGTCCGACATCGATGTCCCAGCCCGACGCCGCGTTCGCCGGCGCCCCACCGCCCGCCACGACCGCGACCACAGCCAGGGCGAGGGCCACGTGACGGATGCCCGTCGCGGTGCGGCACATGGGCACGCCGCTCATGGCTTCTCCGCGTCGGGGCACGCGCAGGCCAACTGTCCGCATCCGGGGCACCCCGCACCGTACTTGCGCGCGACCGCATCCTCGAGGTCGATGTCGGCGACGTTGGCGATCGTCGCGAGCCATGCAAGGACGTCGGCGAACTCGAGCGCCTGTTCGTCGGGCGTGCCGCCGCGGAGCGCGGAGGCCAGCTCCCCGACCTCCTCCACGAGCCACATGAACGTGCCCTCGACGCCGCGGGCGGCGTCCTTGTCGTGGTACATCTCGCGGATCAGAGCCTGGAACTCGCGAAGCGTCATACCGCGGCCGCCGTGCCCGTGGAGAGACCGATCGAGGCGTCCGGCGGCCCGTCGCTCCCCACGTCTCCGGAGTGTACAAAGCAGTCTGGCCTCCGGGCGAACGGGCGGCGGGCGATCATCCGCTCGCCCCCCTGACGGAGGCGCGATCGCCACCGCCCGCACCTGCGACCACCACCATGCCCCACGCACGCCCCATCCGCATCTTCGACACCACGCTTCGCGACGGCGAGCAGTCTCCCGGTGCGAGCATGAACCTCACGGAGAAGCTGGAGATCGCGCAGGCGCTCGTTCAGCTCGGCGTGGACGTGATCGAGGCGGGCTTCCCGATCGCCTCGCCCGGCGACTTCGAGAGCGTGCGCGCCATCGCGGGGGCGGTCTCCGGCCCCGTGGTCTGCGGACTGGCGCGGTGCAACGATGCCGACATCGACCGCGCGTGGGAGGCCCTCCGGCATGCCGGGCGGCCGCGGATCCATGTCTTTCTCGCGACGAGTGCCATCCACCGGGAATTCAAGCTCCGCATGGGCGAGGACGAGGTCGTCGCGCGGGCCGTCGCCGGCGTGACCCGCGCACGGAGGCTCTGCGACGACGTCGAGTTCTCGCCGGAGGACGCGGCCCGCACGGAGCCCGACTTCCTCTGTCGCGTCGTCGAGGCGGTGATCGCCGCCGGCGCGACGACCGTGAACATCCCCGACACCGTCGGCTACGCCACGCCCGCGCAGATGCACCGCGTGATCACGACCCTGCGAAGCCGCGTGCCCTCCATCGACCGCGCGGTGATCAGCGTGCACTGCCACGACGACCTGGGCCTGGCCGTCGCCAACAGCCTCGCGGCGGTCGAGGCGGGCGCCGGCCAGGTCGAGTGCACGATCAACGGCATCGGCGAGCGCGCGGGCAACTGCTCGCTCGAGGAGGTGGTGATGGCGCTGCGGACGCGCTGCGACCACTACGGCTGCGAGACGGGCATCGTGACGCAGCGACTCGTCCCGACGAGCCGGCTCGTCGCCAACGTGACCGGCATCCGCGTGCCGCGAAACAAGGCGATCGTCGGCCGCAACGCCTTCGCCCACGAGGCGGGCATCCACCAGGACGGCATGCTCAAGGAGCGGAGCACGTACGAGATCATGCGGCCCGAGGACGTGGGGCTCGAACGCACCGACCTCGTGCTCGGCAAGCACAGCGGCCGTGCCGCGCTGGCCGATCGCGCCACGGCCCTCGGCTACCAGCTCTCCAGCGAGCAGCTGCAGACGGTCTTCGAGCAGTTCAAGCTGCTGGCGGATCGCAAGAAGGAGATCTACGACGGCGACATCGCGGCTCTCTGCGAGCAGCAGTTCGCGGCGCTCCCGGAGGAATACACGTACGAGGGCTACGAGATCGCCTGCACCTCGGGCAGCCCTCCCACCGTGACCCTGCGGGTGCGACACGACGGCGCGAGCAAGTCGGTGGTCGTCACGGCCGGCGACGGCCCGGTCGATGCGATCTTTTTGGCGATCGAGAAGCTGACAGGGATCACGACCATCTGCCGTGACTTTCGCGTGCAGGCGGTGACGGTGGGGAAGGACGCGCAGGGCGAGGTCACGGTCGAGCTCGAGCATGCCGGGCAGATGCAGCGGGGGCGTGGCGTCTCGACCGACTCGCTCGAGGCGGCGGCACGGGCGTTCCTGGCGGCGATCAACCGCCTCGCCCTCGGCCCCCAGCCACGCCTTCACCCGCAGCGGGCTCATTCGTAGCAGACCGCGGAACACGTCTGCCCGACGAGGGTGCAGGGAGCGCCGACCGCGGACGCGCACGGCGTTTCCACCGGTCGGCCAAGGTGGACAAAGGCCATGGAAGGCTCTGTCCACGGACAGGCAGGCGGTCAAATCGCCTCGCCGCCGCGTTCGCCCGTGCGGATTCGCACGCACTCGTCCATCGGCAGCACGAAGATCTTGCCGTCGCCGATCTCGCCGGTCTCGCCCGACCGCCCCCCCTTGAGGATCGCGGCGATCGTCGGCTCGACGAACTCGTCGTTGACCGCGATCTGGAGCTGGACCTTGCGCAGCAGATTCACCGCGATCTCGTGCCCCCGGTAGGTCTCGGCATGGCCGCGTTGCCTGCCGAAACCCTGCACGTCGAGGACCGTCAACCTGAAGACGTCCACCTCGGAGAGCGCCTGCTTCACGCTCTCGAGACGATTCGGCTGGATGATCGCGATGATGAACTTCACACCGCGCCTCGAGCGCCACGGAGAGATGATGACCCGCAGGGGACCGACGCCCCATACCGTAGCAGACTCAGCCGGGGCGACACCCCACCGGCCGCCGGTCCGCGCGGCGCGAGGCCGCGACCCCGGCACCGCAGACCACGCTCCGCCCGAAGAATGCCCCGGCCTGGGCGAGCTAGGCGGAGTGCCCACCCAAGCCGTTGGGGCATCCTTCTGGACGGTCGTGGGTGAGGCGGTTGCGCACGGCTCAGCAAGCGTTGCAAGCGCGATCACCGCTTCGGGCGCGGCCACACGATGACGCACGTGCAACCCAACGGTTGGTTCCGAGGGAGCAAAAACCGTGCCGCTGCTCCGAAGGAGAGTCCCTGCCGACCAGCTCAGCGCCGCTGATGCCGTCCCATCGACGAGCGTGATCCGCTGCTTTCCGCCATGCCGGCGACGTTTTGAGAACCGAGGCATTCTTCCGCGTCGGAACGCGGATGGAGAGCGTGAGGAGATGCCGCCCACTTTTCTGGCATGGCACTGCCGCACGACAGTGCAGGTGCCCCGCCGAGACGGCCATGCGATGTGCCAGACCGGGAAGTGGAGTAGGCTCCAGACCGACATCGATCGGAGGCGCTCGACGCGCCCGCCCGGACAGCGAGACACGACGATGGATATCGCCGCGGCGCGAGCCTTGGGCGCGGTGACGTCGCTGCCACGCGGCCCGCTCGTCGAGGCGCTGGCCGCCCGTTTTCCCGCCCATGCCGCCGACGCCGACGCGGCCCGAAGGCTGGCCGTGCAGGGCGGTCGAGCCGCCGCCCTCGCGAGGCTCGATGCGATCGATCCCGGTGGGTACGCACGGTCACGCAACCACGTCGGGGGCGCCGTGACGCGCCTGTCCCCGTGGATTCGCCATGGCGTGGTCGGGCTCGCCGAGGTCCGAGACCTGGCGCTCGCCCGGGTGCGCCGGGCGGAGGATGCCGAGAAGCTCGTGTCGGAACTCGCGTGGCGCGACTACTGGCGGCAGGTCCATGCCGCGCTCGGTGAGCGCATCGCCGACGACGTCGACGGGCCGACGATGCAGCCGCGGGCCCCGGTCGCGAGGAACGAGGTCCCGGACGACGTGCTCGCCGCCCGCACCGGCATGGCGTGCATGGACGCCTTCGCGGATCGGCTGCATGACAGCGGCTGGCTCCACAACCACGAGCGGATGTGGCTCGCGTCGTGGCTCGTGCACGCGCGCGGCGTCCGCTGGCAGGCGGGAGCCCGCTGGTTCCTGCGTCATTTGCTCGATGGGGATCCGGCGAGCAATCACCTCTCGTGGCAGTGGGTGGCCGGCACGTTCTCGGCGCGTCCCTACCTCTTCAACCGTGAGAACCTCGAGACCTACACCGGCAACGCGCATTGCGGCACGTGTGATCTTCTGGGTCGCTGCGACGTGGAGGGAAGCTACGAAGCCCTGACGGATCGGTTCTTCATCGGCCCCGCCGGCCGCGAGTCATCGCCTCCCACGTCGCTCCGCGGCCGGCTGGTCCAGACCTTCGTGCCGCCGCCTCCAAGGGCGCCCGCGCGACCGCTCGTCTGGGTCACGCTCGGTGCCGCGTCGTCGCGGGGTGCGGCAGCGCTCGCCTTTCCCACGGCGCCGCGGATCCACGTCATCGACCCCGCGTGGCTGGCGGCGGAACACCCCGGGCTCAAGCGGTTGGTGTTCCTCTGGGAGTGTCTCGCCGACGTTCAGGACCTGTTCGTCGTCGAGGGATCTCCGGTCGATGTCCTGCCCGCCGCCGCCGCCGCCCTGGGGTGTGACGGCATCGCGCTCGCGTGGACGCCCTGCCCGAGGGAACGCGCCGCAGCCGCGGCGGTCGCGCGGGTGCTCCCGGTATCCGTCGTCGACGAGGCCCCGTTCTGCGATCGCTCGAGGGTCGACGATCTCCGCCGTTTCTCCCGGTACTGGCAGCGGGTGCGGGCATCCGCCCTGCGACCGACGAGCGACCCTGCCGAGCCCCACCGTTCGACGTGACGTGCCCGCCCCGACCTGCGGCACCGCCCTGCCGGTCACAGCAGCCCGAGGAGGTTCACCCAGCCGCACAGGTCCTCGGACGGCAGCGCATCGCCGTTGACGGGGAGCGTGCCGACCGTGATGCCGGCCGCCTCGAGCCGACGGCGGTCACCCTCGATCTGCCGGGCCAAATCACCCCGCCCCTGCCCGAGAAGCACCCACGGCGAGGCTCCGGGTTCCGCGGGACGGACGCTCGCCTGCCGGGGCAGTCCCGAGTCCCACGCCGCCACACCGCGCACCGGCGTCTGGATGCGTTCGGCGGCCAGCCATGCAAAGGCCCCCCCTGCCCCCCTGCCGGCGAACGCGATGCGCGACCGGTCGATCGCGGTGCGGGACTGCAGCGCGGCGATGGCCCGTTCCACGGCCACCATGTCCCCCCTGCTCCAACGATCGGGTTCGCCGGAACCGGCGATCACGACGGCGACCCCATGACGACCCGCCGCCACCCGCCACGGCTCGGCCTCGGCCTCGACCGCACGACCGTGCGGCGGACCGAAGTAGACGAGCACGCCACGGCTCCGTTCTCCGGCCGGTATCACGGCGATCGCCGGCTGATCCACCTCGGCGCCCCCCAGCGGCACGACGGTCGTCGTGCCGGTAAACCGGCCGGCTGGATCGATGTCGGCCGCCGGCGGCACGTCAGCGGGAAGATCGGCGGGCCCCGGCGTCGCGTCCAACGTCACCGCCTCGACCGATTCCCCACGGCGGCGCGACAGGGTGACGCGCATGCCCGGCTCCATGCCCCCGAGCAGTCCTGCGAGCGTCCTGACGTCCTCGAGATCGACCCGCTTCGATCCGTCTGCATCGTCAGCCACCTCCGCCGTCTCGAGCACGTCGCCGGCGGTGAGTCCCGCACCGGCGGCCGCACTTCCCGGAACCACCCAACCGACCGTCACCCCCCGCGCGTCGTTCTCGCGCGGCAGGATGCCGAGGACCGCACGGCGCCACGGGGGCAACGAGGCGGCCAGTGTCACCTGCATGGTGCGCCGCTCGCCGCCGCGATCGACGGTGACCGCCACCACGTCGCCGGCGAACCTCCGCCCGAGCCCGTGACGCACGTCCGCGATGCGTTCCACCGGGCGGTCGTCGAGCGCCACGATGCGGTCTCCCGCTCTCAGGCCGGCCTCCGCCGCGGGGGCGCCACGGCGGCATGACCCGATGACGGGCTCCCCGTTGAGGCGATCCCGCGACCGATAGGCGATGCCCAGGATTCCTGGCTCGAGCGTCTCGCCCGCCTCCAACCGCGAACGCACCGCGAGGATGTCCTCGAGAGGCACGGCGAACCCGATGCCCGCATCGTAGAGTTCGGTCCCGGCAGGCATGCCGGCGGTGTCGGCCGGAAGCGGTGCGATCAAACCGATGACCCGTCCACGGATGTCGACGAGGGCGCCGCCGTAGTTGGCCGGCGATGTGGCCGCATCCGTCTGCACGCCCCTGCCCCAGGCCCGGTCGACGGCGGAGACGATGCCGACCGTCACGTTGGGCGCGGCGTGCGTCCAGCCGCGGCCGATGCCGAGGGCCCATTGTCCCGGAGCGATGCCGTTGCGGGCCGCCGCCTCGAGCGACGGCGTGTCCGAGAGCGGCTCCGTCCGGAGCAGCACGAGGCCGCGGGCCGCATCGCGGCCGACCGCACGGGCCGCGAGCCGTACGCCGTCGGGACGCACCACCACCACGCGTTGCATGTCGGCAGGGACGCCGAACGCGGTCGTCACGATCCATCCGGCGGGATCGATGACGAGCCCCGAGGTGGGCCCCGCCCCCGGAACAGCCTCCGCACCGCCGCCAAGTTCGGCAGCCGATCCACCGATGGGTTCGAGCCGCACGACCGCCGCGGCGACGCGATCCACCGCCTCGCGAAAGGCCGTTTCCTCCGCGCGGGTCGGCTCGCCGTCACCTGCCGCCGCGAGGGCCGCCGCGCAGCTCGCCGCGAGGACACCCATCAGCGGTGCGGCGATCGACCATGTCGCGACACGCCGCGCGCCGCATCGACGTGCGGCCGATCCACCGCGGTGCCGGCGCATCGTGGTCGCCTCGTCACGTGTGGGTGGACGCCATCGGCCGATCGCTCGTGCGTGGATCAACGCTCGTCCTCCCTGCGCGGCCGTTCCTCGACGCGGGGCTTCGGGCCGAGATCGATTTCGACGATGGCACCGTCCCGGATGACCGAGAGCCGCATCGGCTCCGCCGCCGGCAGCCGGCCGAGCTCGCGCTGGAGTGCACCGCGTGTGCCGACCGATCGCCCGGCGACGGCGATCACGAGATCGTCGGGGCGGAGCCCGGCCCGCTCCGCCGACGACCCGCGCACGACCGCCTCCACGAACGGGGGCGTGCGATCGAGCAGGTCGGGCACGAGGATCGCTCCGACCCGCCCGGGATCGAACGGGCGAACGTCCTCGACCTTCTCCGCATCGATGGTCCCGGACTCGATCGCAGCGACACCGCGCACGAGTTCGGCGGCGGGCAGCGCGTAGCTCAGCCAGATGCCGCTCGTCGTGGACCGCAACTCCTTGCCGAGCATGCCGACGAGTCTGCCGCGCGAATCGACCAGCGCGCCGCCGGCGGATCCGGGGTTGTTCGTCGTGCAGTCGAGCACGTAGACGTCGCCGGCATACGGCGCCTCGGCGGCACCGCGCCGCGCCTGCAGCGGCACGATGGCCGAGACGACGCCCCGCTGCGCACTGACGCGCTCGTCCCCGACGGCGACGGCGAAGAGGTTCGACAGGGCGATCACGCGGGTGCCCACCGGTACGGCGTCCGCCGGCTCGAGCGCGAGCGCGGGCAGGCCGGTCGCTTCGATCGCCAGGAGGGCGAGCTCGCGCCGCGGATCCGCGCCGAGCAGCGTGGCGCGGTGCCGGGTGCCGTCGTCGAGCACGCATTCGACATCGGCCGAGTCGAGGACCGTGCTCATCGCCGTGAGGATGCGTCCCTCGGGCGAGACGAGAATCCCCGACTGGTATCCCTCGAGTCCACGCACGCCGCCGCTGCCGTAGACCTTCACGACCGCCTGCGCGGCTCGGGCGATCGCCGCCTGCGGCTGCGGAACGTCGTCAGCCCGGCACACGGCGAGGGCGAAGGTGGCACACACCGCCGTCCAACCCACGGGCATCCGGAGGGCACAGCGCACGACCATCATCGCCCCTCCCCGTCCGGCGTGACGAGAAACGTGGCGAATGGGGTGGTGCCGCGCCGCACGGCGATCGCGCGAGGCAGTCCGTCGTCGGCCGGTGGCGCGAGACGCACCTCGCAGGGGTCCGCATCCGCCTCGAGCCAGAGATCGATGCCGACGACGGTGCCCGCGTCGTCGACGAAAAACCGCGCCACCACGCCCGCCACGGCCGACTCGAGGACATCGAGGAGCGGAGGCGTCGCCGTCGCCGTCTCGTCCGCCGGCGCGAGCGGGCTGCCGTACAGCGGCGCCGTGCCCCAGTAGGTGGTGGAGCCGAGGTCGGCGGGCCCCCCGGTCACGAGCCTCCGCCAGAGCACGAGCGCCGCGAGCAGCCCACCGCTTCCGGGAGGGTCGGCGGCGGCGTCGAGTTCCCCACGCGGATCGAGTGTCGACCGGCCTGTCGGCAGCTCGATCGAGACCGCCGTGTCATCCACCTCGATGCGGAAGTCGCCCGACTCGGCAAGCGTGCCGCCGAACCGCCACGGCCCCGCAGGCGGGCGGCGGGCGGCCGCGATGGCCGCGGCCACGCGGT
>DNLZ01000449.1:3219-4167 GCA_003488325.1 Planctomycetaceae bacterium | reverse complement strand
CTCCTCGCTCCGGCCGCGGCGGCCGTTCGCTCGGGAAGCGTTCGCCGACCCCCTTCGCCTCGACTTTCGGAGCGGGTCGCTACGGCGACGACGCCCGGCTCAGCGGGGAGGCGCACCCGTGCAGTCGTCGAGGAACCGTAGAAACTCGACCGTCACGGGGTCGTCGGCGAGCCCCAGGTCGTCGTTCAGGCGGCCGTGGTTCGTGTCCCCCTTCCCCACGGACCGCGCCGGGATGTCGGCTGATCGCAGCACCGACTCCAGACGCCGAGCCTGGGCCGGCGTATCGGGGTTCCCCGAAAAGTAGAGGATCAGGAAGGGCGGGATCGTCTTCCCCTTCGCGACGTGCGTGACCGCGGAGAAGTCGAGATGCTTCTCCGGATCGTTGCCGAACTTCTGCCGATGGCCGAACGTGGGCATCGCGCCGCCATAGATCGCCTGCCGATGCTCCGCGGTGAGGATGATCTTCGGGATGTCATACGTGTCGCCGTCCACCGGCACGCATCCGACGAGCGCCTTCGCGGGCACGCCCGCCTTCGCGAGCCGCCGTTCATCGGTACACAGGAGCGCGGCGAGTTGCGCACCCGCAGAATGCCCCCCCACGACGATGCGGTGCGGGTCTCCGCCATGCGCGGCGATGTTTCGGTGGACCCAGCCGAGCGCCGCCGCGACGTCGCCGACGAGCTCCTCCATCGTCACCTCGGGCAGCAGCCGGTAGTTGGTGGAGACAAAGACGAAACCGCGCTCCGTCAGGACCTTCGGCTTGATCGCGACATCCGACTTGTCGCCGACCTGCCAGCCGCCTCCGTGAATCCAGAACACGACCGGCCGCTTCCCGGACGCGGGACGCGCCGGCGTGTAGATGTCGAGGATGTGCCGCGCGTGGCCCCGCTCGACATACGGCACGTCGGCCGTCTTCTCCGCGGCGTCCGCCGGGGCGCCCGCCACCGC
>DNLZ01000449.1:0-2914 GCA_003488325.1 Planctomycetaceae bacterium | reverse complement strand
CCGCCACCGCGCCGAGGGCGCCGGCAAGCGCGAGCGTCGCGCGGGTGATGAAGCCCTTCGCTCCCGTGGGCGTCGCCGGCCGTCGTGGCATGGTGCGTGTCTCCTTGGAACGGGGATGAACTGTGACGATTCGTGATCAGGGGGTGCGGGCCGGCGGTGCCGCGATGATGCGCTCGTAGAGGCGGAGGTAGGCACGCGCGCTCGCGTCCCACGACCAGTCCTGCCGCATCACCCGGCGGACGAGCCACCGCCACCGCTCGCGGTCCTCGTGGCAGTCGAGCGCGCGCCGGACCGCGTGCTCGAGGGCACCGGGGTCGATCGGCTCGAACGTGAACCCGCTGGCCGTCCCGTCGGCGAGGGTCTCGGTCGTCGTGTCGATCACGGTGTCGACGAGGCCGCCGGTGGCGCGCACGACCGGAATCGAGCCGTAGCGGAAGGCGTAGAGCTGCGTCAGGCCACACGGCTCGAAGCGGCTCGGTACGAGCGTGATGTCGGCGGCGGCCTGCACGAGATGGGCGAGCCCCTCGTCGAAGCCGATCACCGCGTCGATCGTGCCGGGACACGCCGCCGCCGCCCGCCGCACGCCCTCCTCGAGCCCCGGCTCCCCCGTGCCGAGCACGATGAACCGCGCGCGTCCACTCGCCCCCATCCGCGCGAGGAGTTCGACGAGCAGGTCGACGCCCTTCTGGAACGCGAGCCGCCCCACGAAGGCGACGAGGGGCCGCGGGTCGGGAGCCGCATGCCCGAGCCGTGCGGCCAGCGCCACCCTCGCGGCGTACTTCCCCTCCTCGAAGTCGTCGGCCGAGTAGTGCCGCGGGATGTGGGGATCCGCCGACGGATCCCACGCCGCGGTGTCGATGCCGTTGACGATCCCCTCGAGCGCGTCGCTCCGCGCCGCCAGCACCCCTTCGAGGCCGCACCCGCCAGGCCAGCCCTGGATCTCGCGGGCGTAGGTCGGGCTCACCGTCGTGATCGCGTCGGCGAACACGAGGCCGGTCTTCAGCAGGTTGAGCTGGTCGTGAAACTCCATCTCCTGCCAGTTGAAGTGCTTCCACTCGATGCCCGTGAGGAGCATGTCCCAGTGCCAGAAGAGGCCCTGATAGGACATGTTGTGGACCGTCATCACGGTGCGGGCCCCCGCGAGCGCGGGCCACGCGCGGTAGAGCAATTTCTGGTAGGCCGGGATGAGGCCGGTCTGCCAGTCGTGGCAGTGGATCACGTCGAAGGCGTGGGCCTCGCGGCCGGCCAGCTCGAGCGCCGCGCGGCAGAAAAAGATGAATCGTTCCGAGTTGTCCGGATAGTCCTCGGGACCGCCGTAGAGCGTGGGCCGGTCGAAGAGCTCGTCGTTGGCCACGAGGAACACCGGGCAGGCGGCCCGCGGGAGGTGGGCCCGCAGAATCCGCGCGGGCAGCCGCCGCGTGCCGATCGGCACCTCGAACTCGAGGCCGGTCGGCTCGATCGGCAACCCTTTCGCAAGCGACTCCCGGTGGGCCGGGATGACGAGCGTCGTCTCGCAGCCGAGCGTGGCGAGTGCCGCCGGCAGCGCACCCGCCACGTCCGCCAGGCCGCCCGTCTTGGCGAACGGCACCGCTTCACTGGCCACCTGGAGCACACGCATGACGGCCTCGGGCGATGCACCGCGTCAGTCGGTCGCGGACGGACGCGGCGCGTGACGGGACTGCGCGTGTTCCCGCGTCCGGCGTGCCGCACGGGGCTCGTGGTGGCGGGCGACTGCTCCCATCACGCCGTCGTCTCCGGGTTCAGCGGGCCGTGAGCGTCTCGAGGTAGGCGACCAGGTCGACGAGGTCGCTCGCGGAGAGCGTCGTCGCGAGGTCGGCCGGCATGAGCGACACGGGCTGCCGGACGAGCTCCTCGAGCGCGCTGGTCGGCAGCGTCACGTCGATCCCGTCGGCGCCGCGCACGACCACCTCCGCATCGGTGCGCGAGATGAGCAGGCCGGTCACCGAGCGGCCGTCGGTCCCGACGGCGGTCCACGTCTCGTAGTTGTGGCTCACCGCGGCCGAGGGCGCGAGGATCGATTCGTAGAGCGCGACCCGCGAGAGCTTGGCGCCGATGCCCGAGAGATCGGGCCCGACGGCCTTGCCCTGCCCGCCGACCACGTGACACTTCGCGCAGGTGCCTGCACCCGCGAACACCTCGCGTCCGTGCCCCGCGTTCCCCCCGCCGCGACGGCTCAGTTCGTCGAGCGTGGGCAGCTTCCCGCCCCCCTTGGGCTGCGGCAGCGGCAGGACCTTCGCGGCCGCCTGTCGGACGTCGGCCCACGGCGCGAGCGCGAGCGTCGCGGCGGCGGCTTGCGCGAGCGATCCGGAGAGGGCCTGCTTCTCGGCGAGCGCCACGAGCCGTTCGGCGCCGCGTTGCGACCGGCCAAGGGCGAGCACCGCGGTGCCTCGCGTGCCGGGCGCTGCGTCCTCCGCCGCCACGATCTCCGCGAGGAGGGCGACCGATTGCTCGGTGCCGTTGAGACCGACGCCGGTGAGCAGACGGGAGGCCTCGTCCGGTTCGGCCTTCGCCACGGCGTCGCGCAGGGCATGCTGCGCGTCGATCGCGAGTGCCCCGCCGATCGCCGCGACGACGAGCTGCTCGTCCGTCCCCTTCGCGGCGGCGAGCGCGACGAGTTCCCCCGCGCGGCCGTCCAGCCGAAAGCGGCGCACGAGATCGACGAACGCCGGCATCCCCGCGACGAAGCCCGCCGCCTCGTCGATCCGCGCACGAAGCACGGAATCGGATGCCGCGGCGGCGTCGAGACGCGCCACGAGCTCGGGCAGGATCACCCGCCGCTTCTCGTCGGCCGCGGCGAACGTGGCCACGGTGCCGCGCACGGCTGCGGCGACCGCCGTCGGCTCCTGGAAGTCGAGGGCGCGAACGAGGGCGAGCGATTCGCTCGTCGTCACGG
>DNLZ01000290.1 GCA_003488325.1 Planctomycetaceae bacterium | reverse complement strand
AGCCGCGCTTCACGCCACCGCCGGCGAGGAGCGCGGTGTAGCACTGCGGCCAGTGGTCCCGGCTGGCGGAGTCGTTGATCTTCGGCGTGCGCCCGAACTCGCCCACCCAGAGCACGAGCGTGTCCTCGAGCAGGCCACGTTCCTCGAGGTCGTCGAGCAGCGCCGAGAGCGTGCGGTCGGTGATCGGGTGGTGGTACTTGTCCACGATCTCGAACATCCGCGTGTTGTCGAACCCGTGCGTGTCCCAGCCCCCCTCGTCGATCCGCTTGCCGCCGATCGAACTCGCGAAGTAGACGGTCACGAACGTCACGCCCGCCTCGACGAGCCGCCGCGCGAGCAGGCAGCCCTGGCCGTAGGTCGTGCGGCCGTAGCGGTCGCGGAGCGCCGCCGGCTCGGCCTCGAGATCGAAGGCCGCCTTGACGCGGGCACTCGTCAGCATGCGGATCGCCTTGTCGTAGGCGGCGTCGAACCCGCCCACGTCACCCGACCGTTCGAGGAGCCCAGCCTCGCGGTCGATGATCCGCTGCAGCTCGCGTCGCCGCTCCATGCGGCCGAGCTCGAGGTCCGCGGGGAGGGAGAGCTGCGGCAGGCGGAAGCCCTCCGTGGCCGGGTTTTCGGTGAAGAAGAAGGGATCGTGCCGCTTGCCGAGAAAGCTCGCGTGCTGCCCCGGTGTGATCGACCCGTCGGAGATCGTGTAGGGATACGAGACGGACGTCGGCATCTCGTCGCGACGCGGCGCGACGGCGTCGACGACCGAGCCGTACGCCGGCCAGAGGTCGAGCGAGTCGCGCAGCCGCTGGTCGTCGCTCGGCGGCGCGTGCCCCGTGAGCGCGTAGTAGCCGGCCGAGTTATGGTTCTTCATCGTGTGCGTCATGCTGTGGATGAGCGTGACGCGGTCCATCCGCTTGGCCATCTCGGGGAAGTGCTCGGAGACCGGCAGCCCCGGCACGACGCTCGAGATCGGCGCGAGCGGACCGCGAATCTCGCGCGGCGCGTCGGGCTTCATGTCGAACGTGTCGAGGTGGCTCGGCCCGCCCCACTGGAAGAGGAAGATCACGCGCCGGGCCCGCACCGGCAGGCTCGCCACCGACGCGGCCCCGAGCACCCGCGGCAGCGTGAGGCCGAGCATGCCGGCCCCACCCGCACGGAGCAGGTGCCTGCGGCCGAACGCCGCACGGCGAATCCCGCCACAGCCTCGCACGGATCGTGTCATCGCACGAAAGCCTCCTCGCCTCGCTCGCGCCACCGGTCAGTTGCGGAACAGCAGTTCCTTCGCGTTGAGGAGCGCCCACGCGAGATCCTCGGCGGCCGCCCGGGGATCGTCGGTCGTGGCGAAGGCCGCGACCGCCGCGTCGCGCTCCGTCGGCGTCGGCGGCCGCACGAGCGCCGTCCAGAAGAGGTCGTCGACGATCTGCTCCGGGGCTCGATCGGCGGCGAGGAGCCGCCCGAGGCGGTTGTCGCCCGCGCCGAGCCGCTCGTGCAGGCCGGCGCCGCCCACGAGATCGAGGGCCTGTGACAAGGTCGGCTCGTTGCTCCGCTCGCACTCGCAGGCAAGCAGCCGCTCGGGCCGGCCGAAGAGCCGCAGGAACCGATCCCCGTCGGCGGCCTTCCGTCGCACCCGCTCGACACCCGCCACCTCGCCGGCGCGGGTGCCTGCCGGATAGCCCTCGAAGCGGGCCGCCGCACCGAGCACCTGCGACTGCGCGTCGAGGATGCGCTCCGCCGATCGACGCCGCACGACCGCGCGTGCGAAGAGCGACTCGTCGGCCGCGACGCCGTCGACCGTTCCCGAGGATGCCAGCCCGTACGTGCGGGATGTGCAGAGCATCCGCGCCAGCGCGCGGACATCGTGGCCGGAGGCGATGAAGGCGTCGGTGAGTCGCTCCAACAGCGCGGGATGCGAGGCGGGATTCGTGTCGCGCAGGTCGTCCACCGGCTCGACGAGCCCGCGGCCCATGACGTGGAACCAGATGCGGTTGACCTGCGCCCTGGCGAAGCGGCGATGCTCCGGCGCGGTCATCCAGACGGCGAGCGACTCGAGCCGGTCCTGGCCAGCCGCTCCGGCCGCCGGGGCACCGCCGAGCAGCCGCGGCGTGGCCGGCTGGTCGGTCCGCGGGTTCTTCAGTTCCTGCGGATCCTTCACCACCACGATCTGCTCGCCGACGAACTCGTGCTTGTCGAGCTTGTCCTGTCGGTCGTTCTTGACCACCTCGTAGTCGATGCCGGTGAAGACCGCCGTCCAGTCGTGGTACTCATCCTGCAGCCAGCGGTCGAACGGATGGTTGTGGCACTTCGCGCACTGCAGCCGCACGCCGAGAAACACCTGCGCCGCGGTCTCCGCCCGCACGACGGGCTCGCGATGCGCCCGCCAGAAGTTGGCCGGCGGCACGTCGTACGTGCTGCCGCGCGCCGTGACGATCTCGCGGACGAAGCGGTCGAGCGGCATGTTCTCGGCGAAGCTCCGGCGCATCCACTCGTGGAACACGCCCACGCCCTTCGCGTCGAGCGTCTTTTCCTCCACGCGCAGGAGATCGCCCCAGACGCCCGCCCATGTCGCGGCCCACTCCGGACGCTGAAGCAGCGTGTCGACGAGCCGCTCCCGCTTGTCGGCCCGAGGGTCGGCGGCGAAGGCCCGCGCCTCCTCGATCGTGGGCAGCACGCCGACGAGGTCGAGGAAGATGCGTCTCAGGAAGACGAGGTCGTCCGCGGGAGGAGCGGGATCCACGCCGAGCTGCCGCAGCCGCGCGAAGATCTCCTCGTCGACGAGGTTCACGGGTGCCGGCCCGCTCCACACCGCGCCCTCGCGTGCTTCGACGAGGGCGGCGCGGGCGACCGCCTGTCCGGTGAGGTACCGCACCGCCACCGTGACGAGCGCGGGACGTGCGAACCGCACGACACCCTCCACGGACACGGTGATGGTCGGGTCAGATGGCTCGAAGACCGCCATCCTCGTGACGTCGGCGGCAACGCCGTCGGTGAACCGGGCCATGACGCGCAGCGGCACCGTGCCGGAAGCACCCCTGATCACCGCGTCGGCCGGCTCGACGGTGAGCCCCGCGATCGTGGGTGCGTCGGCCCGCGGGCCCTGCGCCCCCTCGCGCACCCACCGCGCCAGCACCTCGAATTCCGGATCCTCCGGGCCGAACCTCCGCCCGCCGCCATGCGGCACCTGCGCGGTGGCCTTCAGGAGCACGAGGCTGCGCTCGGGCGCGATCCTGTTGATCCTCCGTCCGGCGGACGACGCCACGATCTCGCGCCAGTCGGCGGCGGGATCCTGGCCACGCAGCGACAGGAAGAATCCTCCTTTGCCATGGAGGTTGCCATGGCAGGTCCCCGCGTTGCACCCCGCCTTCGACAGCACCGCCATCACGTCGCGGTCGAACGCCGCCGGTACCGCAGCCGGGTCGATCGGGATCGCCGGTTCGGCGGCATGCGTCGCCGCCAGCACGCACGTCAGCAGCGCCGCTGCCGAGGACCCCACGACGCCAACAGGCGGCCGATCGAGCCGGAGTCGCACGCCGCATGCACGCATGACAGGAACCCCTCGCACGGGATTCTTCGACCCGCGGGACCCCGCAAGTTTACCATTCCGCTGTCGCGACCGACATCGATCCCTCCGCCTGGTCGAGGCCCCCATGATTCACGGCTGCACGGCGGTCTGCCGCCGCGTCGCGTTGCCAACGCTCGCCACCATACGGGTCGGGGTGGCACTGCTGATGACTGCATGGCCCGCGGCGACACCGCTCGGGGTGCACCTCCTCGGCGGCTCGGGTATCGGCATCGCCGCCGATCCGCCACCACCCCCGGAGGTGCCCACGGACCTCGATCCGCGCGTCGCGACGCGGGCACCGGGCGTGCGCCTCGAACTCGTCGGCGAGCATCCCGACATCGTCACGCCCACGGGCATCGACGTCGACGGCTCCGGACGCATCTGGATCGTCGCCTGCCACACGCACTTCCGGCCGACCGGATACGAGGGCCCCGAGCATGACGAGGTGATCGTGATCGGTCCGGGCGGCGGCCGCCATGTCTTCGCGAGCCGCACCACGACCACGATGAACCTGCTCCTCGCGCCGGAGGCTCGCCGCGCCGCGTACGATCCGCGGCGGGAAGCTCCCTGGGTGCACCTCGCCGAACGCGGCCGCATCGTCCGGCTGCGGGACGGCGACGGAGACGGCACGGCCGACGTCGAGGAAGGGGTCGTCACGCTCGAGACGGTGACCGACTATCCGCACAACGGCCTGGCCGGCATGGCCTGGCATCCGGATGGCGATCTCGTCTTCTCGCTGGGCGAGAACTTCGGCAAGGAGTGGACGCTCACCGGACGCGACGGCGCGACCCTGCGCGGTACCGGCGAAGGGGGCGTGTTTCGCTGCACCGCCGATGGTCGTGGTCTGCGCAGGATCGCGCGCGGCTTCTGGAACCCCTTCGGCATCACCGTCCTGCCCGACGGGGAGATCTTCGCGGCCGACAACGACCCGGGCAGCCGACCGCCCTGTCGGCTGCTGCAGGTCGTCACGGGTGGCGACTACGGGTTCCAGTGGCTCTACGGCCCGAGCCCCGTTCATCCCTTCGTCGCCTGGAACGGCGAACTGCGCGGCTCGCTCGGCATGATCCACGGCGTCGGCGAGGGGCCCTGCGCGGTTCTGCCGCTCGGCGGCGGACTCGTCGTGCCTTCGTGGAGCCAGCATCGCGTGGACTACTTCGCGATGACGCGACGCGGCGCCGGCTACGACGCGGTGCGGCACGAGCTCGTCTCCGGCGGCGACCACTTCCGTCCGACGTGCATGGCCCGCGGCCCCGACGGCGCCTTCTACCTCGCCGACTGGGTCTTCAGTTCGTACACGATCCACGGCCGCGGCCGGATCTGGCGACTCTCGATCGACGAACGGTCGGCGCCATGGCTCGCCCCGACGTGGCCCGCGGAGACACCTGTGGCGCGGCGTGCCGCACAGCTTCGCGAGCAGGACATCGCAGCCGGAGCGACGTCGCCCGCGGACCTGCTCGCGCTCGTCCGCTCCGACGATGCCGTGCTCGCCGACGCGGCACTGGCGGCCCTCGGTCGCCAGGCGGCGGCGGCGGGACCGGCGGCGCTCGCGGCACTGCCGCCGGAGGAAAAAGTCTGGACGCTCGTCGCCCTGCGGAAGTCGGGCCTCGACGACGGCCGCTGGGTGCGGGCGGTGGTCGGTCGGGCCGACGGCGACCTGCTCTTCGAGTGCCTGCGCTGGATCGCCGACGGCGACCTCCGGGAGTTCGCACCGGAGGTGGAGGCCGTGCTCGCCAGCACCGATCTCGACTATCGCACGTTCGAGGCTGCGCTCGCCGCGGCGAACACGCTGCGGGGCGAGCCCGGCGCGGGTGTGACCGACGTCAAGGTGCTCGGCGCTCGGCTGGCCGATCCCGCGACGCCCCCGCGAATCAAGGGATTCATCGTGCGGCTGCTTCCGGCAGGAGACGCGGCTCTCGCGCCGGACCGCGTGCGGGAACTCCTCGCACTCGGCGACGCGGCGCTCACGCGCGAGGTCGTGCGCACGCTCGCCGTGGGGGGCGATGCCGGCTCCCTGCCCCTGCTCGCCGAGATCGCGGCCGACCCGACCAAGCCTGCGGACCTGCGTGCCGACGCCATCGCGGGCCTCGCCGCGAGCGCGCGGTCCGAGGACATCGACCTGCTCGTGTCGCTCGCCGGCAACGAGCGGGGCTCGATCCGTGAGGAGGCGCTCCGCGCGCTCCGCGGCCGACCGCCCGAGTCGCTGTCTTCCACGACCCTCGCGTCCATCGCACGGGCGCCGGGTGCGTCGCACGGCGATGCCGACCTCGTCGCGGCTCTCACCGATCCCGAATCACTCCGCGCCAATCGTCCCATGGTCAGTGACACCGCGGCCTGGCTCGCCCGGCTCGACGCGATCTCCGGACCGGCCGATCCGGAGGCGGGACGTCGCATCTTCTTCCACACCCGGATCGGGCAGTGCGGCACGTGCCACCGCCGCGACGGACGCGGCGCCGTGGTCGGTCCTGATCTCACACTCGTCGGGCGACAAGGAGACCGGGCCTCGCTGCTGCGTTCGATCCTCGAACCCGATCGGGATGTCGCGCCGCAGTACCGCGCCCACGTGCTCCAGTTGACGGACGGCACGGCATTCACCGGCATGCTCCTGCGGTCGAGCAACGTCGAGGTCTACCGCGATCTGACCGGGCGGGAGCGGCGGTTCGCACCGGAGGAGATCGACGAGGCGCATGAACTGCGCACGAGTGTGATGCCCGCCGGCCTGCCGCTCGGGTTGACCGACCGGGAACTGCGCGATGTGCTCGC
>DNLZ01000202.1:610-5501 GCA_003488325.1 Planctomycetaceae bacterium | reverse complement strand
GCTCCACCTACGCAAGACGTGCCCTAGCCTTTGGGGTGGCCGAAGGCGCGGTCGGTCGCTTCCCAGACGGTGCAGCTGGGCGAATAGCCGAGATGGCGACGGGCGGCGTCGATGTTGAACCAGTGATCGGTCGCCATTTCGGCGGCGAGGAACCTCGTCAGTGGCGGGTCGGATCGGAAGCCACCTGCCTTCCAGACCGTTTCGGCCACGGTCGCGAGCAGCTGCGCGGTCGTCGTCGAGATTCGCCGGCGGACCGGCGGCGCGTCGTGAAGGGCGAGCACGCGGCCGATCCATTCCCAGAGCGGCACGGGAGTGCCCTGGCTGAGAAAATACGCCCGGCCGCCGGCGGCGGGACGGTCGTCGAGCGCTTCGGCCGCGAGCACATGCGCCGCGACACAATCATGGATGAACGTCAGATCGACGAGGTTTTTGCCGTCGCCCACCTGCACCAGCCGGCCGGCGCGGGCCCGCGCGAGGATCGTCGGGACGAGGTTGGTGTCGCCGGGGCCGAAGATGAGGTGCGGTCGCAAGGCGATCGTGCGGAGCGTCTCGCCGTGGGCGCCGAGCACCGCCCGCTCCGCGGCCGCCTTCGTTTCGGGATAGAGCGCCCGGTAGCCCGTCGGGTAGGGAACTGATTCGTCGATGCCACGAAGGTCGTGGTCGGCCGCGACAACGCTCGGCGAACTCGTGAAGACGAGTCGCCGCACGCCGGCCGCGCGACAGGCCGCGATGACGTTGTCCGTGGCGGTGATGTTGCCGCGCACGAAGGACTCGCGTGGGCCCCACATCTTCACGTGCGCCGCGGTGTGAAAGACGCAGTCCACGCCGGCGAAGAGCCGCGACAGGCCGGTCACGGCATCCGGCTCGGCGAGATCCTGGATCGCCGTGCGAATTCCCTCGGCGTCGAGGGGTGGATTCGCCCGTCGCCCGACGGCCGTCACGTCGTGGCCGAGATCGCGCAGCCGTCGGCAGAGCGCGCCGCCGACGAAACCGCCACCGCCGGTGACGAGCGCCTTCATGCCTGGCCCATGTCAGCTGCGCCTCCTGCCGCTGGCTCGGGGGCCGGCACCTCGGTGACGTGCTGCGTGGCGGCCCACGCCGCGAGTCGGTCGCGGAAGATCTTGGCGTTGTGCCGGGCATCGACCGGGAACGACGGATGGAAATAGATCCGTCGGATCGGCGCCGTCACCGGATCGGCGGCCCCGATCGTCCGCAGTTCGTCGGCGAGTCGGCGCCGCCCTGCCGCATCGAGCGCCGGCGACCGCGGCTCGACGACGAGCGCCGGCACGCCGGCGACGCCGATCAAGGCGGTGCGGCTCACCTGCGGATGGCGGTTGAAGACGTTTTCCACGGGCACGCTGTGAAACGTCCGCTCGGCCGTGGTCACCACGTGGACCCGGCGGCCGCAGAAGTAGAGCTGGCCGTCGGCGTCGAGATACCCCATGTCCCCCATGCGGTGCCACACGCGGCCGCCTGTGTGAATCTTGCTGGCGGCGGTCGCCTCCGGACGGGCGAGATACTCGCGGCTCACGGTCTCGCCGCTGACGACGATCTCCCCGATCACCCGCTCCGGGCAGTCGACCAGCCGGCCAGTGGTCGGGCCGTCGAGCGGCTCCACCACGCGGAGCAAGACACCGTCGATGGCGCGGCCGACGGGCGTGCCCTGTTCGCCGGTCACCGCGAGCACGGGCGGATCCTGCCGCAATTCGGCGGCGGCTGCGATCGTCACCGGCAGCGCCTCCGTGGCGCCGTAGGGCGTGAAGCTCTCCGCCTGCGGGCAGGCCGCCCTCACGAGCTCGAGCGTCGCCTCCGAGACCGGCGCGCCTGCCATGAACACGCGTCGTAGCTGCGGCAGCGAAGTTCCCGTCTGCCGGCAGTATTCGGCGATCTTCGTCCAGAGCGTGGGGGAACCGAACGATGTCTGGTTGCCGAGGTCGCGCATCACGCGAATGATCTGGCGGGGCACGAGCGCGAGCGGGCGGGCCGGGTCGAGCGGCGGGAAGATGCTTCCCACGCCGAGCGCCGAGGTGAAGAGGCTGAAGACGGGCAGGAGCGGCAGGTCCTGTTCGCCCCCGCGAAAGCCAAACTGATTGCGAAACACCGCGAGCTGCTCGGAGAGCATGCGGTTGGTGAAGATCACGCCCTTCGGGCGTCCTGTGCCGCCGGAGGTGAAGGCCACGAGCGCCGGATCGTCGGCCTGCCGCGAAACCGGCGGCAGCGCGGCGCCCGCGGAAACGAGCAGGCTTCGCAGGCGCGTGGCGCCGAAGAGGGGCAGCCTTCCTGCGACGATGGAGAACCGCAGCGAGCGGAAGAGGTCGGCAGCCTTGAGGCGGAGCAGGTGGGCCTTGGGCACGCCGATGAAGCCGCTGGGCTCGGCCTCCTTCATGCAGGCCACCACCGCCCCGACGCCCATGCCCGGATCGATGAAGACGGGCACCGCCCCGCGGCCCATCACGGCATAGCTGAGCGCGAGAAAGTCGGCCCCCGGCGTGACGAGCATGATCACCCGCTCGGCCGCCCGCAGGCCGGCCGCCGCGAGCCCGCGCTCGTAGGCCTGGATGCGGGCGGCGAGCGCCGCGAAGTCGATGGCGTCGTACCGCGGCCGGTCGCTCCCGCGAGAAAACGAGACCTTCGTCACCGCCGACACCCACGGCAGCGCCGCCGCCGCTGTCTGCAGCGCACCGTAGAGTCCGCCACTCGCTGGTGCGGAGAGTCCGCTCGCTGGGGAACGGAGTCCGCCTGCTGGAGGCCCTGGCTCGCGGACAGGGCGCGCGGGAGCCGCCTGCACAAACTCCTCCACCGCGGCGATCGACTGATCGGGAGCGTCCTCGAGCACGAGATGCGAGGCATCCTTGATCTCCACGACATCGGCCTGCGGAAACCGGGACGCCGCTCGGCGCAGGATGCCCGGATGAAAGCAGGGATCCTTCATGCCCCAGATGATCTTCACCGGCTTGCCGGCAAGCGCGGGCAGCCCGGCGATCATCTCCCGCATCAGCGGGGCGGTGGGGTGGGATTGCGAGAAGGGGATGTCGCGCACGAAGCCCCAGATGGCCCGGCGGGCGGCCGGGGTCTGGTAGGGGCGGTGGTAGCCCTGCGTGATTTCGCGTGGCAGGGGATGGACGACGCCGAGGGACGTGAGCATCTTCACGAAATGCATCGTGTGCTGCGTGAGCATCCGGCCGATCACGGGCGAGGCCGCCCGACGGATGATGCCGGGGAGCAGGTCCATCTCGGCGAGCGTGGTATTGAAGTAGACGAGCCGCTCCACGTCCTTCGGGCGGCGCACCGCGAGGCCGGTGCCGATCGGGCCGCCCCAGTCGTGCATCACGAGCGAAAAAGAGCGGATGCCCAGCTCGTCGAGCAGCTCCTCCAGGTGGTCGATGCGGTCGGCCGCGCGGAAGAAGACGTCCGCGGGCCGATCGGAAAGCCCGCAGCCGACGTGGTCGGGCACGATCACGCGAGCGCGGTGCCGCAGGCTCGCGACGAGGTTGCGAAACAGGAAGCCCCAGGTCGGGTTGCCATGCAGGCAGACGACGACGGGACCTTGCCCCTCGTCGATGAAGTGCATGCGGTGGCCCGGTCCGACCGGGCCGTTGCCGCCGGCCCGCCGGCCGACCGTGGCGAACCGCGATCGAAACGGATACGACGGGCCATAGGGAAACGAAGGCGGATCGTCATCGGCCCGGTGGGACGCGTGGTCGTGGGGAGGGAGTCCGCTCATTCCTCTCATGGAGACTACCACTCGAACCCGAGGAAGCGGGTGTTGAGCCCGCTGCCAAACGCGGTGAGCAGCACCTTCTCCCGGGGCTGGATGTCTTTCTCGTCGACGCCGATCGCGAGTGCCGCGGGCAGGGCCACCGAGACCATGTTCCCGTAACGCTTGTAAATCGCAAAATCCTTGTCGAAGTCGAGGCCCATCTCGCGGTAGAAGGCCTCGTTGACCTGCCGGCCCACCTGGTGGCAGAAGACGTGATCGACGTGGTCCTTCGACCAGCCGAGCGACCGGGTGACGTCGGGGAACGCGCGGCCGCCGAGCTGCGCCGCCGCGATCATCAGCTGCGCCGCGTCGGAGGTCATGATCGGCGCGATCGCCTCGCCCTGACCGACGCTGAAGTCGCCGTTGCCAATGCAGAGCTGGTGATGCTGCGACGCCGAGCGGGCCACGCCGCCCACGAAGCGGTGGCCGCTGCTGGCGATGCTGTCGTGGCAGAGCACCGCGGCAACCGCGCCACAGCCGAGCGTGAGCGTGGGGAGCATCTGCAGGAGCTTCTCGCGGGTGATGCCATGATCGCCGAGCAGTTGCTCGCAGGTGGTATGGACCACCTTCGAGATGTTCTCGCCGGAGCAGATGATGCCCGCCTGCACGGTGCCGGCCTCGATCAAATGGGCCAGCATGATCATGCCGTCGCTGAAGCCGATGCAGGCGTTGGTGATGTCGAGCACGAGCGATTCCTCGGGGATGCCGAGGTTGTGGTGCACGAGGCAGGCGGTGGCCGGCTCGAAGAAATCCCGCGAGACGGAGCAGTTGATGAGGGCGCCGATCTGGTCGGGGCGAAACCCCGAGCGATCGAGGGCTTCGCGGGCGGCCACGGTGGCCACGGAGCTCGGCGTGACGTCGGTGGGCCACATGCCCCGGGTGCTGACGCCGCTGACCCGCTCGAGCGTGCCGGTCGGGATCCTCAGCCGCTGGTAGGCCGGCGCAATCCGTTCTTCGATCTCCGCGGAAGTCAGGAGCGTTTGGGGGAAATGCAGGCCGAACGACTCGACGCAGACATGCTCAAACCGAAACGAAATCATCAAGTGCTCCTTCACTGCTCCGGGCGTCCGTTCGCGGGCGACCGGCCGGGCGTCCCGAAATGCTAATCGATTCCGCCGCCCGTCTCGGCCC
>DNLZ01000202.1:0-222 GCA_003488325.1 Planctomycetaceae bacterium | reverse complement strand
CGGCCCGGCCGCGATCGCACGTCGGGGTGTGGTGCGCAGGGACGGTCTCGACGCATCGATGCTCCTCGGCCCCTGAGCGGAAGCAGTCTGCCTGCGTGAACGCGACTGGATGCCGTGAAAAAACACCCCGCCGGGCCCAAGGATGGCCCTGCAGGCATGAACGCAGCACGAAGCCGAAAAAAATGGCCCGCGGGGCTGAAGGATGGCCCAGCCGGCGTGAAC
>DNLZ01000356.1:3155-3790 GCA_003488325.1 Planctomycetaceae bacterium | reverse complement strand
GGTCTTCTCGCATGCCAGTTTCGACGGCGCGAACCTCGCGGAGATGAAACTCGACAACCTGCGGTTCATCGACTGCTCGTTCGCCGGTGCCGACCTCACGAACGTCGATCTCCGCGGGGCGGTGATCGAGCGGTGCAGCTTCCGCGGGGCCAAGCTTTGCGGCGCGGTGCTCACCGGCTGCCGCGGGGCGCATGCCAACTTCACCACGGCCGATCTGTCAGCCACGAAATTCTCCGGTGCCGAACTCCCGTTCGCCGTCTTCACCGACGCGAATCTCGCCGGGGCCGACCTCACCGGTGCGACCATGACGCAGTCGAACTGGCAGCGGGCCGTCGCCACGGACGTGTCGTTTCAGTCGGCGGATCTCGCGCGGGCGGACTTCGCGCACGCCGATCTTTCGCGGGCCACGTTCGCAGCCGCCAGGCTCAATCACGCCAAGCTGCACGCCGTCAGCGACGAGGGGACCGACTGGGCCGACGCCGAAGTCACCGGCGCGATCGACACCGACCACGTCCGCCTCGCCGCGGAGGAGTGGACGATTCCCGACTGAATAGGCGCAGATTCGGATTTTCGTGAGGGACGCGCCGGCAGGCTGGGCGGAGAGGCGAAGGGGATCGGCGAACGCTCGACGACCG
>DNLZ01000356.1:1303-2828 GCA_003488325.1 Planctomycetaceae bacterium | reverse complement strand
TGCCGAGGAGACTCGTGCCGCCCCCGAGCCGGTGCTCCACGCACGCCCGATGCAGCCTGGAGTCCGGGCATCGAAGATCGCCGGGCCTCACTCCACCGAAACCACCTCGTCGGTGGTCTGGATCGTGATCTCGCCGCCCCAGGCGCACATGCACTTGCTCGCGGCGTCGAGGGCCGCGAAGCCCGCCGGCCCGAGCGTGACCATCGGGTCGCCGGGCGCCCAGGGCGTTGTGACCGGCACGCAGGGCATCGGCGTGAGCACGCCGAGCGCTGCGGCTGTCGCGGCTGCCACCTCGGGGTTGGCGGGCGACCGGCACATCCCGAAGGGCGGGATGTTTTCCATCGGCGCGAAATCCATGATCGTCGCGGCCACCGGCGCCACGGCCGACACGGTCGGGGCCGTCGTGCAGATCAATGTCGAGGGGGTCATCCCCATCGTGCACTTCAGCATCGAACCCATGTTGACGAGTTTTCCCGCCATCACTCCATCCTCATGTGTGCGACGACCGGACGTCACACCGTACCCGGCGCGACACCCGCGTGCTCGCAATGTCCGGCCGTCGTGGAGCGGTGTCAATCGCCGATCTCGGGCTGAAGACGATCCTCACGGACCAGGTGCTTGCCGCACGTCCCCGAGGCCCTATAACCAAAGCTTATTCGAGGTTTTCTTCCGACAGGACGGACTTCATGGCGTCTCCGCAATCCACGGCTGCCCACGTGGTGCGCGGTGTGGCCGTACGGGGCGTCGGGCCGCTCGGCGACGCCGCGCTCGCATCCTTCCGCTACCGCGAGTCGCTCGGTGCGCCCTTCGAGGGTGTGCTCGAATTGCGGAGCGACACGTTCGATGCCGATCTCGGAAGCCTGCTCGGCAAGCCGATCACGGTGACGGTGCCGCTACCCGACGGCGGCCAGCGGCACTTCAGCGGCCTCTGCCTCGAAGCGGAACAGACGGGCACGCTCGGCGACCTCGCCGCCTACCGGGCCGTGATCGTGCCGTGGATCCGGCTTCTCGAGCTCGGCTCGGACTGCCGGATTTTTCAGGAGAAGTCGGCGAAGGACATCGTGACCGAGGTCTGCGACGCGCTCGCCTTCTCCGACTACCGCACATCGGGAATCATCGGCGACCTCCCGAAGCTGCCGTTCTGTGTGCAGTACGACGAATCCCATGGGAACTTCGTGCATCGCCTCATCGAGCGGTTCGGCGTCTGGTACGGCACCGAGCACCGCGACGGCAGCCACACGGTGGTATTCGCCGACTCGAACTCCTCGGCGAAGCCGTTTCCAGGGTACGAGAAGGTTCGCTACGCCGTCAGTGATGCCGACGCCGCGGACGTCGAGCACGTCTACCGCTGGCGGAGCATCCGCCGGATGGAGACGGGCAAGGTGTCGCTCAAGGACTACACCTACACCGACCCAAAGTCGACGCTCGAGACGCAGGACACGGCAGAGCACTCCTATCCACACGGCGACATCGAGTGGTTCGAGTATCCGGGCCTCTACACGAAGGACAGCGACGGCAACGCCCT
>DNLZ01000356.1:0-927 GCA_003488325.1 Planctomycetaceae bacterium | reverse complement strand
GGCGCGCTCGTACGGCCTCGCGGCCGGATCGACGTTCAAGCTCGACGGCCATCCCCGCGCGGACCAGAACGCCTCCTACCTGATCACGGCGATCGACTTTCGCCTGGATCCGCACGGCGCGACCGAGCGGGGCGGGCCGGCGTCCGGGGCGTTCGCCTGCAGCTGCTCGTTCGAGGCGATTCCGGCGGACGTCGACTACCGGCCGCGGCGGAAGACGCCCGTTCCGCGGATCGCGGGGCATCAGACGGCGGTCGTCGTGGGGCCGGCCGGCCACGACCCGAAGTCGCCGTACACCGACGAATACGGCAACATCCGCGTGCAGTTCCGCTGGGATCGCCAGGGGCAGGACAATGAGAAGAGTTCCTGCTGGATCCGTTACCACCAGATGGCGGCTGGGCCGGGCTGGGGCGCGGTGTTCGTGCCGCGGATCGGGTGCGAGGTGACGGTGGTCTTCGAAGGGGGCGACCCCGACCGGCCGCTGGCAGTCGGATCGCTGTACAACCAGGACAACAAGCCCCCCACGTCGCTCCCGGGCGAGGCGAAGACGTTCGCCATCCAGGACGACGGCGGCAACTACCTGACGCTCAAGCCCGACGAGGGCAACCAGGTGGTCACGGTCTACTCGCCGACCGACACGACGAAGCTCGAGGTCGGCAAGACCTGATGCACGCACCCAGGCTGTCGCGCACGCAGCCCGAACCGGAGGAGGGAAGCCATGGCGGTGAACTGGGGTCAGATGGCCAAGTCGCTCTTCGAGGGCCAGACCTGGGAGGAGTCGGTTGCCATCTGGAAGGTCTCAAACGTGCTCGGCTGGAGCATGTCGAGCATCGTGGGCTGGTACATGTGCAACTACGGCATGATCAAGACGCAGCTCATGCTCGGCTTCGAGCGCAAGATCAACATGCTCTACAAGTATGAATGGTATTT
>DNLZ01000246.1 GCA_003488325.1 Planctomycetaceae bacterium | reverse complement strand
GCCCGAGGCGGGGCCGGCGGAGGTCGTGGCCGTCGATGCATCGCCGGACCTCGACGCGGCCGAGACCGTCGAGGACGAGGCCGCCGCGGTCACGCCACTGTCCATCCTCGAGGCCCTGCTCTTCGTGGGGCTGCCGGGCGGCCGTCCGCTCGGCAGCCGCGTCGCGGCCGGACTCATGCGGGGCGTCACACCCGCAGAGGTGGACGACCTCGCCCGTGAACTCGCGGGGCGGTTCCGCGCGAACAACTGCCCCTACGAGGTCGTCACGCGCGAGGATGGGTGGGTGATGCGGCTGCGGGACGACTTCGCGAGGCTGGGCAACGTGCTCGAGTCGCGGGCCCGCATGGTCCGACTCGACGACGAGTCGCTCGAGATGCTCGCGCTCGTGGCCTGGCATCAGCCGGTGCCCCGCGACCGGCTCGTCGAACTGGGCTGCGACGCGCGGCCTGCCACGCTGCGCCAGCTGGTCCGACGCGGTCTGCTCGAACTCCGGCGGCCCGCCGAGGGCGCGGCCGGAGAGCCGACGTACCACACCACGTCGCGATTCCTCGAGGTCTTCGGGCTGACGAGCCTGGACGACCTGCCCGATCCGGCCGAGCCGCCCGCGTGAGCCGGAGGGAACACGGCCGCGGTGGCTCCCCCCTCACCCACGACCGAGGCACTGCGCGATGCCCGCTCGGCTGACCGGCCGAATGACGCCGTGCTCCGTGACGAGCGCCGTGACGAGGTGGGCGGGGGTCACGTCGAACGCGGGATTGAAGGCGCGGGCTCCCGCGGGTGCCGCGGGGACGCCCAGCGGGGCGAGCACCTCGGCCGCGGCGCGCTCCTCGATCGGGATGTCGGCGCCGGATTCGATCCGAAGGTCGAACGTGCTCGACGGCGCCGCCACGTAGAACGGCACACCGTGGGCACGCGCGAGCACGGCGAGCGCGTAGGTGCCGATCTTGTTGGCGACGTCGCCGGCGGCGGTGATGCGGTCGGCACCGACGATGCAGGCGGCGACGCGGCCGCTGGCCAGCAGGTGGCCTGCCGCCGAGTCGACGAGCACCGTCACCGGGATGCCCCGCTGCGTGAGTTCCCAGGCCGTGAGCCGCGATCCCTGGAAGAGCGGACGCGTCTCGTCGGCGAAGACCTCGATCCGCCGCCCGTCCCGCCAGGCCGTCGTGATCGCGGCGAGCGCCGTCCCGTCGCCACCCGTGGCGAGGGCGCCGGTATTGCAGTGCGTGAGGATGCCCCCGTCGGGCAGTAGGTCGGCGCCGTGGCGACCGATGGCCTCGCAGAGCCGCCGATCCTCGTCGTGAATCCGCCGTGCCTCGTCGAGCAGCGCGGCGGCGATGACGTCGGCCGGCGCCTCGGCGGGCAGGGGCGCGATCGCCGTGAGGGCCCGCTCGACGGCCCACCGCAGGTTCACGGCCGTCGGTCGCGCCGACGCGAGCTCCTCGCCGCGCGCGAGCACATGGGCCCGGGCTGACGCCGCGGACAGCCCGTCGCGCCACGCCTCCGCGGCCGCCACCACGAGTCCGTAGGCGCCCGCGATGCCGATCGCAGGCGCCCCTCGGACCCGCAGGCTACGGATCGCCTCGACGACCGCGGGCACGTCGCGACAGTCCCTCCACGCCACCCGACCGGGCAGGAGCGTCTGATCCAGGACGTCGAGGTGCCCGTGGCCCGCTGGGGCGTCGATCCATCGGAGCGCGCACGGCTCGCTCTCCGCGGCGATCCGAGCCGTCGATTCAGGCATGGGGGGCATCGCAGCCTCGTGATGTCATCCGAACGGCGGCGGATCGCACGGCAACCCGAAGGCGGCGGCCACGGCCTCCTGGACGAGCCTTCCCTCGTGAATGTTCACCGCCGAGCGGATCGCCGGCGAATCGCGGGCGGCGGCCGGCAGCCCGCGGCGCACGAGCTGCATGACGTAGGGCAGCGTCGCGTTGCAGAGCGCGTACGTGCTCGTGCGGCCCACGGCCCCGGGCATGTTCGTCACGCAGTAGTGCACGACGTCGTCGACGATGAAGGTCGGCTCCGCGTGCGTGGTCGGCCGGCTCGTCGCCACGCATCCTCCCTGATCGATCGCCACGTCGATGATCACGGCACCCGGCTTCATGAGCCGCAGATCGTCGCGCTCCACGAGGTGCGGCGCCCGCGCGCCGGGGATCAGCACGCTGCCGATGACGAGGTCGGCCCAGCCGAGACGCTCACGGATCGTGTGCCGGTCGGAGTAGAGGCAGTCGATGTTCGGGGGCGTGACGTCGTCGAGGTAGCGCAACCGTTCGAGGCTGGTATCGAGCAGCGCGATGTTCGCCCCGAAGCCCGCGGCCACCTTCGCCGCGTTCGCACCGACGGTCCCGGCACCGAGCACGAGGACGTTGGCCGGCGCGACGCCGGGCACGCCGCCGAGCAGGATGCCCCGCCCCATCTGCGGCCGCTCGAGATACTTCGCCCCCTCCTGGATGCTCATCCGGCCCGCCACCTCGCTCATGGGGATGAGGAGCGGCAGCCTGCCGCGGTCGTCGCGGAGCGTCTCGTAGGCGAGCGCGGTCGCGCCGGTCGCGAGAAAGCCCTCCGTGAGCCGGCGGTCTGCGGCAAAGTGGAAATACGTGAAGACCACCTGGCCGGCGCGGATGAGCGCGAGCTCCGCCGGCTGCGGCTCCTTCACCTTGACGACGAGCTCGGCCGCGCCGAACACGGCGGCCGCGTCAGACACGAGCGTGGCCCCGACTGCGGCATACGCGTCGTCGGCGAGTCCCGATCCCGCCCCCGCACCACGTTCGAGGAGCACGGTGTGGCCGGCCCGCACGAGTTCCTCCGCACCGACCGGCAGCAGGCCGACGCGGTATTCGTCGCGTTTCGTCTCGCGAGGCACGCCGACGATCATGATGGGCAGGCTCCGGGGCCCGGGAGACCCCGGCGGGACATCCCGCCGGACGCCCGGCCTTGCCACGCCGGCGCGAGTCCGAATAGTACAGCACCGTCCGGAAACACCCCATGCCCGCCCGATGCGCCGATCCTGCCGCGGCACGTGACTTCGCGCTCGCGGTCGTCGGCGGTCTGCGCCGCGCCGGGCACGAGGCCTACTGGGCAGGTGGCTGCGTGCGCGACGAGCTGCTCGGCCGGACGCCGGCGGACTACGACGTCGCGACCGCCGCGCGGCCCGAACAGGTGCGCGAAATCTTCGGTCGTCGCCGCACGCTCGCCGTCGGCGCCGCTTTCGGGGTGATCACGGTGCTCGGTCCGCGGACCGCCGGACAGGTGGAGGTGGCGACGTTCCGGGCCGATGCCCCGTCGACCGACGGCCGCCATCCGGACGGCGTGACGTTCTGCTCCGCGCGCGAGGATGCACGGCGACGAGACTTCACCATCAACGGACTCTTTCTCGACCCGCTCACCGGCGAGGTGCACGACTTCGTCGGTGGACGGGACGACCTCGACGCCGGGATCGTGCGGGCCATCGGCATGCCGGCTCAGCGGTTCGCCGAGGACCACCTGCGGATGCTCCG
>DNLZ01000079.1 GCA_003488325.1 Planctomycetaceae bacterium | reverse complement strand
CCGCGGCGGCCACCTTCTGCACCGCTGATGCGGGACCGGTCGTCTGGCTCACGAACTCGGCGAGGGCCGCACGGGTCGAGGCGCGGGTGGCGCGATGCATCCGGGCGCGGGCCGCCTTCGTCGGGCCGCCACCAGTCGCCGACGTCACCGCCTTGGCGACCGACGTGCCGAGTTCCGCGAGGCGGGCCTCGATGCGACTCACCACGTCCGCAAAGAGGTCGCTCTTCGCGCGACTCCGCTCGTTGCCGCCGACTCCACGGGCCGCCGCCGCACGCTGACTCGACCGGCGCTGGTCACGGAACTGGTCGCGCCACTTGTCGCGGAGGGCACGAGCCTGCCCGACGAGCGTGCCGAGCTGCGCCTTCGTGGCCGCCGCGAGCGCGGTGCCCCGGCTCGCATCGAAGATGCGCCGCTCGGCGGCATCGAGCAGCGCGAGTGCACCGGACGTCGATTGCGTGGACTTCGCCATGACGAACATTCCCCAGGATCGAGAGGGTGAGAACGGGACGGTCGGAACGGGAGCGGGGGCGGAACCCGAAGAAACGAACGGATCAGCACGAACGAGTCAGCGAAAGCGGGACGGGCCATCCGCACGCGTCGCGCGGGCGGTAGCCCGATCGACGACGATCACGACAGGACCGCAGTGGCTCCCCGGGCCGGACGGGATTCTACCGTCGCCACGGGCCGGCGACCGAAGTCGTGCTCGATCGCGAAGCGTGCCATCCGCATCAGCGTCGGCATGTCGAGGTCGGGGCAGGGCAGGTGGCCCGCGATCGCCAGCGTGTTGGTGCGGTCGAACGTCGGGTCGTTCCGCAGGTAACTGCGATAGATGTCGAGCTGCTCCCGCATGGTGTCGGCAAACCAGCGCTCGTCGCAGAGGTCGGGGTCATCCGCCTGCGCCGCCCGCGAGTAGGTTTCGACCGCCTGCTGCACGAGCCGGCCGATCGTGTCCATCGGGACCGGATTGGGATGGGTGAGGTGGTAGGTGCGTCCCCTGGCCGCCGGAGACTGCACCGCGTGCGAGACCACGTCGGACACCCAGTCCACGGGCACGAAATTCTTGCCGTCGTCGGCCCCCACACCGAGGAGCGCGACGAGCGCCGGCCCGCTCGTCGACCCGATCAGGACTCGCGTCAGGAGGGTGTGGCCGAGCCTGAGCACCGCGAAGAGGCCGTGATAGGTGGACGTGAAGCCGGTGCGCGAATCGCCGACGATGATCGAGGGGCGAAACACCGTCACCGTATCGAGGTGATCGGCTCCCCGCACGAGCCGCTCGGCCGCCACCTTGCTGCGCTCGTAGTCGTTGCCGAAGTCCTGACCGACCTCGAGCTCGTCCTCCCGTACGGTCCCGTCGCGGAGGCCGCAGACGTAGGCGGTGGACACGTGGTGGAAATGCCGGATCCCGGCCTGCCGGCACACATCGAGCACGTGCCGGGTGCCTTGGACGTTGGTCCGCCAGGGCTCGCACGCCGGATCGGTGCCGCGAAACGTCAGGCTGGCGGCGTTGTGCAGCACCTCGTCGCAGTGGGTGGCGATCCACTCGAGCGAGGCCGCATCCAGACCGCAGTCGGGCCGCGTGAGATCGCCCTCGATCACCACCGGGCGGGGCAGCACCCGACCCAGCACGTCTTCCCAGGACCGGACGATCGCCTCGACCCGGTCGGCTGCCGACCGTTTGCGGTCGCGCCTCGCCACCACGGCCAGGCCACGCCCATCGAGGAGCAGGTCCCTGACGAGGTAGGAGCCGAGGAGTCCCGTGACACCGGTCAGCAGCAGCGTATTTCGCGAAGCCGTAATCAGGGTCGCATCCTGCGACGAGGGAAGACAAGCCACCTTGGCGGGCGGAGCATACGGGATCGGATCGAGAATGCTCAAGCCATGGACCGTCCGCAGGCCCGTCGCCGTATACTTCGGTGGTTCGATTCGCGTCTGGCTGTCCATCGCGGGAGTGCGCTCGATGCCGCTGTGGTCACTGCCCCCGTCGCGCGAACCGGAATTGATGGACGATCCGGGCCTGCCCGAGGCGGAGCACGTCGTCGCCCTCGCGGCGCTCGCCCGCATCAACGCCGTTTCGCGGACGAGCGAACAGCTCGCGCGAAGCGTCGCCTCTCGATTCGACGCCCGCAGCCGCCCGGCGGCCTCGCCCCCGAACTCGCCCCGCAACGCGCCCCTGAAGGTGATCGACGTCGCCTGCGGAGGCGGTGACGTGACCATCGGTCTGGCCGCGCGGCTCGGTCGCCTCGCGGGCCTGCGGGGTCATGCGGCGCCCGAGGTCATCGGCATCGACCTGAGCGAGGTGGCCGTCGAACGGGCCCGGCGCCAGGCGGCCGCTCGTGGCGTGGCGGTGCATTTCCTGGCCGCCGACATCACGGTGGCGGGGTGCCCGCCGTGCGACGTGGCCGTAAGTTCGCTGTTTCTCCACCACCTCGACGACACCGCGGCGACGCGGTTGCTCGAATCGCTGGCGGTCGCCAGCCGCTTCGGGGTGGTGATCTCCGATCTGATCCGCAGCCGCCTCGGCCTCGCCCTGGCGGTGGTCGGCACCACCCTCTTGTCGCGTTCCCGGGTGGCCCGCGTCGATGGCCCGCGGTCCGTCCGTGCAGCCCGGACGCCCGACGAATATCGAGCCCTGTTCGCCGCCGCCGGAATGGGCACGGCGACGGTCCGCCGCACGTGGCCCGAGAGGGTGATCGTGGACTGGCCCGGACGGGGGCATCAGGCTTTGGCGAGGGCGTCATGATCACAGGCCAGGGACGGCCACACGCCCACGCCACGCCGACGCGGACTCGACTGGCAGCGGAGATTTCCCCGCGGGGCCGGGCTGACCGCGATCAGAGCGACCCCGCCTGGGACGTCGTCGTCGTGGGTGCCGGCCCCGCCGGAAGCGCCACGGCCCTGAGGCTGGCACGCGCGGGATTCCGCACGCTCCTCGTGGATCGCGGCGCGATGCCGCGGGCCAAGGTGTGCGGATGCTGTCTGTCCACGACCGCCCTCGCCGAGCTCGGCGACCTGGGCTGCGACGCGCACGCCACCTCTCCGCTCGCAGCGTTGCCTGCTGGAAGCGTGCCTCTCGAACGCGTGCGCGTGGCGGGGGGAAAACGGCTCGCACGCCTGCCCTTTCCGGGCGGAGCCGTCGTGTCCCGTGAGACGCTCGACACGTTCCTCGTGAACACGGCCGTCGCCGCGGGCTGCGCCTGGCTGCCACACACCGAGGTCATCGGCATCGACGACGCCTGCGCGGTGGGTGAAACGCCGTCGATCACGATCAGCGTGCGGAACGCGCTCGGGGCCGCGGTGCCCACGACCCTCCCGATGGATCGACTGGCGTGCCGGATCGTCGTGATCGCCGCCGGACTCGCGGACGCGGTCCGCGTCGGCTCCGAGCGGCCGCGCGGAGGGCCCTCCGGACGCGGCCGGATCGTGGCGGCGGGAAGTCGCGTGGGCCTCGGGGCCGCGCTCCCTCCCGATGCCGCGGTTCTGCCGCACGGTGAGCTCGTCATGGCCGTCGGTCGCGTGGGGTATTGCGGCATCGTGCGGCTCGAGGATGGACGGATCGACCTCGCCGCCGCGGTCGATCCGGGCGCGCTCGCCGCCGGCGCCCGCGCCGGCGAGGTCGTGCAGGCCATCCTCGCGGATGCCTTCCCCGCAGGGCCCGACGACTGGATCGATCGGGCGGCGATCGCCGCCGCGGTGTTTCGCGCGACGCCCGCCCTGACGCACGCGTCACCCCTCGTCGCCGGAGCCGGTGGATGCGTGTTCCGGGTGGGCGACGCGGCGGGCTACGTCGAACCATTCACCGGCGAGGGCATCGGCTGGGCGCTGGCCGGCGCGAGGCTCCTCGCCACCGCGGTCATCGCGTCCGGCGACGGTGGGCACATCGACCCGGCGCGCGCGGGCACGCGCTACCGTGCCGCACACGCCACCTACTTCGCGGGACGCCACCGCCGGTGCCGCCGCATCGCCCGCGGG
>DNLZ01000304.1 GCA_003488325.1 Planctomycetaceae bacterium | reverse complement strand
CTGATCCCGGCGGGTCGCCGTCCGCGAGCCGCCCCGCGGGGCCGGCGAAGCAGACGAGCACGGACGGCAGGATGAAGAAGTCGGCCACGAGCGCCGCGAGGATCGCGAAGATCGAGAGTGCCGCGAACGTCCGCAACGGCGGCAGCTGGCAGACGAGCAGGGGCGTCATGCCGGCGACGAGCGTCAGCGCCGCGATCACCATCGCCCGGCCGCTCGTCGACAGCACGGAGCCGACCGCCTCGCGGGTCGAGAGGCCGTCGCGGCGGCCGCGAAGGAACGCGCTCACGAAATGGATCGCGCTGTCGTCCGCGAGGCCCAGGGCGATGCTGAACGTGACGGCGCTCGCGAGCCGCAGCGGCTCGCCGACGAGCACGAGCGCGGCGGCGGTCGCGAGCAGCGGAAACAGATTGGGCAGCACGCACAAGAGCCCGTAGCGGAGCGAGCGGAAGGCGATCACGGTCATCAGCAGGATGATGACGGCCGAGGTGAAGAGGCTCGTGCGCGTGTCCTCGATGATCTGGTAGACGGCCCGGGCGGCGGTGACGGCGGAACCGGTCAGCCGGATACGGAATCCACGGTGATCGGCCTCGAGGGCCGCGAGCCGCCGCGTGACCTCGTCGAACTCGGGCAGGAGCCGCGCGGCGCCGATGTCGGGCACGTGCGCCGTCACGACCGCGCGTCGCAGGGACTCGCGCACCAGTCGGTGCAGTTCACGATCGGGGACGCGACGCAAGCGGCGGAACGCGGTGGCATCGGCGTCGCCGTCGGTGGCGAAGGCCTCGAGGAGCTGGCGGACCGAAAACGCGTTCGCGAGCACCGGGCTCGCCTCGAGCTCGTCCCCGACACGCGCGAGCACGTCGAGGACCTCGGGCGACTCGAGCGACAGGGGCTCGGGCCATTCGACGATCACCGACGCCAAAAGCGACCCGCCGAGCTTCTCGTCGCACCGCGTCGTGACCATGATCGTCGGATTGCCCGGCGGCAGCATCTCCAGCCAGCGGACGTCGGACTCGAGCCGCAGGGACACGACGAAGAGCCCCGCGGTGACGGCGATCGACACCCAGACGCAGCGCCACGGCCGCTCGAGGCACGACAACGCCCACCGCTGAAGCATCAGGGTCGGGCCGGTCGCGTCCGGCCCGGTGACGTCCCGCGAGTCCGCCGCCCCCGGCTCGGGACGCGAGACGCCGTCGCGCCCGCGGAAGCCGAGAATGGCGAGGGTCGGCATGACCGTGAGCACGGCGAGGAGACCGAGGATCGTGCCGACGGCGCCCGCGATGCCGAACTGCCGAACGCCCGGAATCTGTGCGACGCCCAGGGCTCCGAAGCCGACCGCGGTCGTGAGCACCATGAGCACGCACGCGGACCCGACATTGAGGAGCGCCCGGCTGACGGCATCGAGCGGCCCGAGGCCCAGAGCGCGGGCGGCCCGATAGGCGACGATGAGGTGCGTCGAATCGCTGAAGGCCAGGACGAAGACGAGGCTCGGCAGGATCGTGTTGAGCCCGTTGATTCTCTGGCCGGTCCAGCCCATCCACCCGAGCGTCCATACGAGGCCGATCGTGGGGCCGGCGAGCGCCGTCGTCACGCCCTGCAGACTGCGGAACGCGACCACCGCCACGCCGAGCGTCATGACGCCGGCGAAGAGGATGCTCCGGTAGAACTCCCGCCGCACGGCGTCGATCACGTCCACGCGCAGCGGTGGGTGGCCGGCGAGCGTGATGGAGATCCGCGTGCCGTGGGTCGCGTCGGCGACCATGGTCCGCAATCGTTCCACCTGCCGTCGGGTGTCCGCGATGCCACCGGCGGTCTCGCGCAGGCGAATCGCGATCAGGAACAAGCTGCCGTCCTCCGACACGAGCTGCCCCACGAGTGCCGGATGCTCGCGGGCGGCCGCGAAGGCGCTCGCGAGTCGCTCCGCGGTGAAGTGCTCCGGCGTCCGCGGAAACAGGGGCACCAGGGGCCGGCCCACGCGGCGGGCGTCGAACGGGCTCGATACCGACACCACCTCGTCCTCGTTCCGAAGTCGCTCGATCAGGCCGAGGACGACCCGCACGGTCTCCGGATCGCGCGGCGAGAGGCCCTCGACAGCCGCCAGCACGTCGGTGTCGTCCGCGCCGAAGTCGCGAAAGAGCTCGTCGAGGAGCGCCTTGTCGCGCGCGTCGTGATGGACGAAGTTCCGTGGCTCTTCGTCGAAATCGACGCGCCCCAGGCCGACGACGGCGAACGCCGTGGCGATGGCCACGAGCGACGCGACGAGCCAGGCACGGTCACGGACGAATCCGGCATACCAGGTCATCGGATGGAGCGGCTCGTCGTGTCGGTCATTCGTGCTCACCCTCGATGCGGGCCGATCCATCCTCGTCGATCGTCACCTGCAGTCGCATGGGATGGCAGCAGACCGGACAGTCCTCCACGTAGTCCTGGGCGCATCCGGCCGAGACGTCGACCGGAACGACGATCTCCTCTCCACAGGAGTCGCAGACGTAGCTTGCCTCGGGCTGCGCCTCCCGTCGTGCGCGTCGCCGCCTCGGTCGCTTCTTCACAGGGTGCCTCCTCGGGCGGCCATCCACGCTCGCACCCGTGCGCGGGGGGCTGGAGCGGGCTGTGCGGAGTATCATCATCGAACGATCGAGCCGTCGGAACCCGGTCTCGACCGACGGCCGGATCCTCGAGGGAATCATCGCCATGCACCGCCCCGGCTCAATCCGCAAGGCCATCCCGCTCGGGGTGGCACTCGTTCTGCTCGGTGCCGCACCGGCCTCGGCATGCACCCGCTGTCTGCGTGTCTTCGCCGACGGGGCCGTGCTCGTGGGCCGATCGATGGACTGGGTCGAGGATCCCGGCTCGGAGATCTGGGTCTTTCCGCGGGGCATGCGCCGGCATGGCCACGCCGGGGTGTCGAGCCTTTCGTGGACGAGTCGGCACGGCTCGGTGGGCGTCAGCTTTTACGGTGTGGCCACCGCCTGCGGCATCAACGAGAAGGGGCTCGTCGCGAACCTGCTCTACCTCGCGGAGAGTGACTATGGGACGCCGGTACCGGGCCGGCCGACCCTCTCGATCGGAGGCTGGGCACAGTACGTGCTCGACTCGCACGCGACGGTCGCCGAGGCGGTCATGGACCTCGAGCGTGAGCCGTTCACGATCGTGGCGCCGGTGCTTCCCAACGGGGATCCTGCCGTGGGGCATCTGGCGATTTCCGATCCGACGGGGGACTCCGCGATCTTGGAGTACATCGACGGCCGACTCAGGATCCATCACTCGCGTGACCACAGGGTGATGACGAACTCGCCTCCCTTCGACCAGCAGCTCGCACTCAATGCCTACTGGCGGGGAATCGGCGGGGACGTGATGCTCCCCGGCACGATCCGGGCGAGCGACCGCTTCGTGCGGGCGAGTTTTTACGTCGACGCGATTCCCGACACGCTGTCGGGCACGAAGGCGATCGCCGCGATCTTCAGTGTGATTCGGAACGTGTCGGCCCCACTCGGGATCAGCACACCGGGTGAACCGAACGTGGCCAGTACGATCTGGCGGACGATCTACGACCAAAAGGAGCGGGTCCTCTATTTCGATTCGGCGACGAGTCCGACGGTGTTCTGGATTCCGCTGGCGCGGTGCGAGTTCACCACGGACTCGGCGGTGACAAAACTGCCCCTCGCCGCAGGCCAGACGTACAGCGGCGATGCCACGGCGTCCCTCGTTCCCGCCGAGGCGTTTCCCTTCCTCGAGGCGCCGGCGCGGTGATCGTGCGTCGGGTCGCACCGGGTCACGGCGGCGGTTCGTCGCGCCAGAACTGGATGCCGGGGCAGTTGCAAAAGCGCCAGGGCACCCGGCCGAGCGGCGAGTCGGGGAGTGCCTTGCCGAGGTAGGCGAGCGTCAGCGTGCGAAACCAGGTGGGAAACATGCCCCCCTCGGTCGCGCCCGCGGCGAGCTGCGGATGGCCGTACTCGAAGCCCCGCCCGCGGACGAACTGGAATCCGCCGTCCGCCGCCTGCGCGGCGAGCACCACCTCGGCGCCACGGGACAGCGCGGTGCGGATGTCGTCCCGACGATGGGGCGGCTCACGGCCGAGCAGTCGGGCGAGCGGGTCGATCGAGTCGATGTCCTCGCAGGCGCTGCTCTCGCGGTCGCTGCCGGTGTGCACCCCCTGACCGAAGCCGCCGCAGGCGTTCTGCGTGGCGAGGCAGGAATCGACCGCCTGTTCCGGATGCGGGATCGCCATCCGGTCGTAGAACCACAGCAGCCAGAAGTGGTAGGCCGCCTGCACGGCCCGCGAACGCTCGCGCGGTCGGGCGGTGTCGAGTCCGCCCCACAGGCCGGTGGCGGCGTTCATGTGATGGTCGGTCATCCACCGCAGCATCTCGTCGATGGCCGCGGCGGCACGGTGCTCATGCTGGAAATCCCGCGCGTACTGAAGGAGCGTGCCGACGTTGAGCACCTCGTTGCCGACGAAGTCCGGCCTGGTCCGCCAGTCGCGCGACTCGAGCCACGCGACGAGTCCGCCGGAGGCGAGGAAGGGCTCGAGGAACCGCAGCGGCCTGGCCGCCACGGCGCCGAGGCTCGTGAGGGCCGTCACGACGTGGCAGGAGAGATGCCGTCGGCCACACCAGTCGGGGTCTCCCGCATACCACCCCTGATCGAAGATCACGGGGTCACGAAACAGCCCGTCTTCGTCCTGGTGTGACTGCAGGTAGGAGATCCAGCCGTCACGCTCGGTTCGCGAGAGGGCGGCGAGATCGCCGTAGAGATCGCGGGTCATCGCCGCGTAGGTCGAACTGTAGAGCGTGGGCTCCGAGCATCCGGCTGCGTAGCGGTAGCGGCCGTATGGCCCGTCGGCCACGCGCAGCGACGAGACGAATCCGAGCGTGGTCGCGCGCAGCCGGCCGACGTCGACCGAGGAGAGCGGCACACGATCGGGGGTCGCCGGCGGCGCGGCGGCACCACCACGGATCGGGACGATGCCGAGTGATCCGAGGCCGGTGCCGAGCACCCACCGGCGGGTGACGCTCGACGTGCGGGCTGCGTGCGGCATGGCGAGAGTCGTGGACGGGAGGACGGGCACGATGCTACGGGGCGACCCCCGCGTCAGGCGGTCCGCGCAGGAATGCCTCGAGCGCGATCGACCCCTCGCGAGACAGCGGACCGTCGGGGGGCATGCGACCACGGGCCACGGCGGCACGGATCGCGTGCGCCTGGATCCGATGCAGCGGACCGCGGTCGGCGCCCGTCGCATGGCAGTCGGTGCAATCCGACACGCGGAGCTCGTCACCGAAGTCGGGCCGCGGGCCATCGAAGTCGGTCACCACGCCGACGAGGCTGCGGCAGTAGTCGTTGACCTCCGCGAGGTACTCGCGACCGCTCACCAGATCCGGCCGTGCCGGATCGAGCGCCCGCGGTCCGTTGGCATGGCAGCGGTAGCAGTCGCTCCCGGCGTTGGAGATCTCGGGCCTGCCCCGCACGTAGTGGAAGAATGAGGCGACGTTCGGCTCCACGCGTCTGTCCTGCACGATCGCCCACTGCTCCCATGGCCCGGACCCCGCCTTCGCCTCCGAGAACGTGCGGGTGAGAAGAAACCACACATCGAACGCGTCGTTGCGAAAGCCGTGTACGGAATGGATCTGCGGCTCGCCGAGGACATGGCTGCCCTCGTAGTCGAGCATCTCCACGTGGGGACCGTCGCGGAGGTCGCCGACCGCCAGCGCCGCGTCGAGCGCGGCGACCATGCCCGCGCGGCCCGGCTCGTCCCGGCCGGCATCCGCGGGGAGCGAACGCCAGAACGAGGCGTAGGATCGCGTGGGCGTGAGCCCGCCGTCGTCGATCGCCCGCCAGAACGCCGCGGCCGACACGTTGCCGATGCGCTCCGGCCACGTCTGCGGTCCCGGGCCGGGCTCCTCCGCGAGCGCGACCGCGTGCACCGGGACGAACATGGCAAGGAGCGCGGCCCACAGCCGGTTCCTGTGCCTCACGCCGAGCCTGAAACCGAGTGGCGCGACGAGGCCTGCCTGGCGGAGTGAAGGCCGGCGCATCACCCGCCTCCGGGGTCGCGAAGCCATGCCAGGATGTCGGCGACGTCCTGCGGCTGCAGGGCCTTCGCGAGCGACTCGGGCATCAGCGACACGGGGCTCGCCCGCAGTTCCTCGATGTCGCGACGCAGCACGGTCTGGGTCTTGCCCTCCTGGCCCTTGAGCGTGACGCTCGACGCGGTGTCGGCGGCCAACAGGCCGGTGAACACCTGCCCGCCCGTGGTGAGGAGCGTGTAGGTCGCGTAGCCGCCGGTGATCTGGGCGTTCGGCGCGAGGATCGACACGAGCAGCGTCTCCTCCGGATGCTTCGCCTCACCGGCGAGCGCCGGCCCCACCGCCACGCCCGTGCCGTGCGCCTCGTGGCAGGCGGCACAGTGCTGCTTGAAGAGTGCCGCCCCGCGCACGCGATCACGTGGCTGGTCGAGGGCGCGGGCGTACTCCGCGAGCTGGCCGTCCAGGTTTGCCACGAGCTTCGCGAACTGGGCGTGGGCGCGGCTGGCCAGGTCGGCGTCGGCATGGCGCTCGAGCGCCGCCCGCTGCAGCGCCGTGCAGGCGGAGGCCGGGAGCGCGCCCTGTTCGAGTGCGTCGACGACGGCGGGCAGCCGGTCGGCCCTCGCGAAGCACGCCTCGAGGATCGCCTCACGCACCTGTGGCGTCGCCGCGGCGAAGCCGCCGATGAGCGTCGCGGTGATCGTGGCGTCCTTTTCCGCGGCGATCTCCCGCACCGCGGCGAGTCGCACCTCCGGCGCAGCCTGGGGGTCACCGACCCGCGTGGCGAGCGCGGCGAGTCGCTGCGTCCTCTCGCCCGCCGTCTCGAGCGAGAGGAGCCGCATGAGGTCGCGGGCCGCCGCGCCGATCGCCTCGTCTTCCGACTCCGCCGCACGTCGCACGAGCGCCACGGCGTCGGCTCCGAGCCGCACCTCCACCGGCGCGGTGAGCGGCGCGCGC
>DNLZ01000068.1:14518-15674 GCA_003488325.1 Planctomycetaceae bacterium | reverse complement strand
CCCGCCTGCGGCTGGCCGGGCGCGACCAGCTCGCCGCGCACACGCCGCGGCCCAAGCCTCCTGGCGACGCGCTGCTCGCCGTGCAGGTGCACGAGTCGGCGGCGAACAACGCGGTGGCACGGCTCGGCCTCTCCGGCCGGCGGTTCGCGCTCGAGGACCTCGTCACGACCGTGGCCGCACGGCTCGGGGTCGAGCCCCGCGTGCCCGACGACCTCCCGGAGCACGTCTCGGTCAGCTTCGCGGCCGCCGAGCCCATCCGCGTGACGTGCGAGGACGGGCTCGTGCACGTGCACGTCACGCTCGACTCGCTCGAGAGCAGCCGTCGCTCGTGGTACGACATCGTCGCGCACGTGGCCTATCGGCCGGTCGTCGACGGCATGCAGGTGTGCCTCGAGCGCGAGGGGCCGGTGCAGCTCTCCGGCCCGGGACATCAGGGCCGGATGGAGATCGCGCTGCGCACGATCTTCGGCAAGATCTTCGCCAAGGAGCGGCGCATCCCGCTCCTGCCCGCGGGCCTGGCATCCAACCCGCGACTGGCCGACCTGCGGGCCGTGCAGGCAGTCGCCACCGACGGCTGGCTCGCCCTCGCGCTGGCTCCCACCACGACGACCGGTGTCTCCGCCGCTCCGGCGACGGCGACCGGCGCGCCGGCTCAGCGGCTCCTCCGGCGCCGTTGAGCGCGGCCTGATCCGTCGGCCACGCTGCTACACTCGCCCTGCCGCCAGGGTCGCGTTCTCGCGAGTCCCCGGCATTCCGCTCCGCTGGCAGCCGAGGGTGTCATCGATGTCCGCAGCCGCGTTTCGCGCCGAATCCGACAGCATGGGAACCGTGCAGGTGCCCGCCGACCGGTACTGGGGCGCGCAGACCGAACGGTCCCGCGACAACTTCCGGATCGGTGTCGACCGCTTCCGCTGGGGGCGGTCGATCATCCGCTCGCTGGGAATCCTCAAGAAGGCCGCGGCGCTGGCCAACGGCGAACTCGGGCAGCTCCCCGCCGAGCGGGTGAGGCTCATCGTCGCCGCCGCCGACGAGGTGATCGCCGGAACGCTCGACGACCATTTTCCGCTCGTGGTCTTCCAGACCGGCAGCGGCACGCAGTCGAACATGAACGCCAACGAGGTGATCTCGAACCGCGCGATCGAGATGGCCGGAGGAG
>DNLZ01000068.1:2546-14115 GCA_003488325.1 Planctomycetaceae bacterium | reverse complement strand
GCGATGCACATCGCCGCGGTCGAGGTGATCCACGACCGGCTCCTGCCCGCGGTGCGGGCGCTCCGCGACGTGTTCGCCGATCTCGAGCGGCGCCATGCCGACGTCGTGAAGATCGGCCGCACGCACCTCCAGGATGCGACGCCGATCACGCTCGGCCAGGAGATCTCGGCCTGGCGGGCCCAGCTCGACGACCGGATCGCCGGCATCGAGCGGGCCGTGCCCGGTCTCTACCAGCTCGCCATCGGCGGCACGGCCGTGGGCACGGGTCTCAACGCCCATCCGCGGTTCGGTGACACGGCGGCATCGCACATCGCGCGGGAGACGGGCCATCCCTTCGTGTCCGCACCGAACAAGTTCGCGGCGCTCTCGGCGCACGACGCGCTCGTGGAGGTGAGCGCCGCCGAGCGGGGGCTCGCGATGGCGCTCCTCAAGATCGCCAACGACATCCGCTGGCTGGCGAGCGGCCCGCGGTGCGGCATCGGCGAGATCACGATCCCCGAGAACGAGCCGGGGAGCTCCATCATGCCCGGCAAGGTGAATCCCACGCAGTGCGAGGCGCTCACGATGGTCTGTGCCCAGGTCTTCGGCAACGACGCCACGGTGGCCTTCGCCGGCAGCCAGGGAAACTTCCAGCTCAACGTCTACAAGCCGGTGATGATCCACAACGTGCTCGAGAGTGCCGACCTCATCGCCGATGGATGCGATTCGATGAGGCTGCACTGCGCGACGGGGATCGCACCCGACCTCGCCCGCATCCGACAGCATCTCGACGACTCGCTCATGCTCGTGACCGCGCTCAATACCCACATCGGCTACGAGAAGGCGGCGAAGATCGCGAAGCAGGCGCACCATGACGGCACGAGTCTCAAGGAGGCGGCGGTCGCCCTCGGATTCGTGACACCCGAGGAGTACGACCGCTGGGTCGTGCCGGTGGAGATGACGCGGCCTCTGGCCGGCTGAGCGACGTCCCCCCGACTCCGTCCGACACCCACCCAGACCCCGGAGCACCTCACGATGATTCCAGACGACACGTCCGCCGGCCGGCGACGCTTTCTCGCCGCTGCGGCGGCCACCGCGATGTCGGGCGTCGTGCCCGTCGCAGTCGCCGCCGCGCCGCGGCTCCGGCTCGGGCTCGTCACGTACCAATGGGGCAAGGCGATGTCGCTGCCCGATCTGCTCGCCGTCTGCGAGCGGACCGGCTTCACGGGCGTGGAACTCCGCAGCACCCATGCCCATGGCGTGGAGCCGGGCATGGGTGCCGACGCGCGGGCCGAGGCGCGGCGGCGGCTCGCGGACAGCCCGGTGAAACTCGTGGGCCTCGGCAGCGCCTGCGAGTACCACTCGCCCGACCCGGCCGTGGTGCGTCGCAACATCGACGAGACGAAGGCCTTCATCGATCTCTGTGCCGAACTCGGTGGGAGCGGGGTGAAGGTGCGGCCGAACGGGCTGCCCAAGGACGTGCCGGTCGAGAAGACGCTCGACCAGATCGGCCGCGCGCTTCGCGACGTCGGCGACCATGCCGCGAAGGCTGGGCAGCAGATCCGTGTCGAGGTGCATGGGGCGGGCACGCAGGAGATCCCCCACATGCGCACGATCATGGAGGTCGCCGATCATCCGCACGTGGTCGTCTGCTGGAACTGCAACCCGACCGACCTCACCGGCGCGGGGTTCGAGGCCAACTTCGATTCCCTCGCGCCGTGGATGGGCACGGTGCACATCCATGACCTTCGTCCGGGCAGGGTCGCCTACCCGTGGGAGAGGCTCTTTCCCAGGCTCACCGGCTGCTCGGCACCGGGATTCACCGGGTGGTGCCTGCTCGAGGACGGCTCCGTGCCGGACGACATTCCGTCGGCGATGGAGGAGAATCGTCGGATCTTCGACCGCCTCACATCGTGAGCGGGGCGGTGCGGCCGTGGATGGCCGGAGACAACGGTCTCGGGGGCTACCTCACCATGCAGGGCGTGCCGAGCATGTCGAGCATCACACGATTCCGCCTGACCCTCGCCGCGTTGCTCGCGCTGCCGGCGGCCGGTGCGGTGGCGGCCCCCGCCGTCGTCGAGAGCGACCCACTCCCGCCGCACGAGCAGCGGGCGGCGTTCCGGCTGCCACCCGGGTTCGAGATCCAGCTCGTGGCCTCGGAGCCGACGATCCAGAAGCCGATGAACATGGCGTTCGACCCGCGGGGGCGGCTGTGGGTCACGCACTCGGTCGAATACCCCTTCGCGGCCGCAGCCGACACGACGCCGCGCGATGCGCTCACCGTGCTCGGCGACTTCGGCCCCGACGGTCTGGCGCGCACGGCGACCCGCTTCGCCGACGGCCTCAATATCCCGATCGGCGTCCTGCCCCTGCCATGCCCGGACCCCGCCGGACGTGGTCAACAGGTGATCGTGTGGTCGATCCCGCACATCTGGAAGCTCACCGACACCGACGGCGACGGCCGGTGCGACCGCCGGGAGGTGCTCTACGGCCCCTTCGCCTGTGACGACACGCACGGCAACCAGAACGCCTTCCGCCTCGCCGCCGACGGCTGGGTCTATGCCAATCATGGCTTCCGCAACCACTCGAGCGTGAAGCTCCGCGGTGAGGGGCCCGTCGTGCTCGAGCTGCGGTCGGGCAACGGCTACCGCTTCCGCCCCGATGGCTCGGCCATCGAGCAGGTGTCGTGGGGCCAGGTGAATCCATTCGGCATGGACATCGATGCGCTCGGCAACCGCTTCAATGCCGACTGCCACTCCCGCCCGTTGACGATGCTCCTCCGCGGCGGCCGCTACCTCACGCCCACCTGGGCACCGCGCAACGGCGATTACGACGACGGCCTCGGCGTCGCACCGGAGACCACGGCCGACGGTCATGGCTCGACGGGCATCTGCGCCGTCGCGATCTGCGACACCGAGCGGATGCCGCCCGCCTGGCAGGGCTCGGTGTTCGTCGGCAACGTCGTCACCAACGTCGTCCATCGCGATCCGGTCACGTGGCGCGGCTCGTCGCCCTGGGTCGAGAAACCGGAGGCCTTCCTGGCCTGTGACGACTGGTGGTTCCGTCCGGTCGATCTCGCCTTCGGCCCCGACGGCGCCCTCTACGTGGCCGACTTCTACAACTGCATCATCGGGCACTACGAGGTGGACCTCCAGCACCCGCGACGCGACCGCGAGCGTGGACGGATCTGGCGTGTGGTCTGGACGGGGGCGGGCGCGACGCCGGCCCTGCCAGACCTCGCACGGCTCTCGACCGAAGCCCTCGCGGCCCTGCTCGACGCCCCCGGTGAACCGCTCCGGCGGCTCGCCTTCGACCAGCTCGTCGCCCGCGGCCGTGCCGATCCAGACGTCGCCGCACACCTGCGATCCCGGGTCGCCGGCGACCATCGCCGCGCCCGGTCCCTCCGGGCGCTCGGCCTCCTCGGCCAACTCGACGGGGAGACGATCGCCGCGGCGGCGGCCGACGACGCGCGCGTCGTGCGCGTCCATCTCGTGAAGGCGGTGGAGGCCCTCCCGTCGCAGGAGCCGGCCCATGCGAGGCTGCTCCGGACCGGGCTTGCCGACCAAGACCCCTTCGTGCGCCGCGCGGCGGCCGAGGCACTCGGAGCGCGAGCGTCTCTCGACGCGCTGCCAGACCTGCTCGCGGCCGTGCGCGCGGCAGCCCCCGACGACGTCCAGCTGGCCCACGCCCTGCGCCGCGCGATCGCCGCGTCGCTGGCATCGGCCGACGCGGAGACCCTCGCCGCGATCCCCGTCGCAGCCGACGACCTCGGAAATCTCCTCGACATCGTGGCCGACCTGCCGGGGCCCACGTGTGTGCGTTTTGCCCTCGGGCTTGCCCGCCAGGCCCATCCAGCCGCCACGATGCACGAGCGGCTGTGCCAGAGCGCGGCCCGCCACGGCGACGACGCGCTCGTCGAGGAGGCAGCGACCCTCGCGCGGACGACATGTGGAGACGACGTCGACGCGAGCGCCGCGGTGATCCGGGCGCTGCTCGACGGGCGTCGCGAGTCGGGCCACCCGCCCACCGACGAGGGCGTCGTGGCGGATTGGGCCCACTGGCTGGTCACGACGGTCGCCTCGCTGCCCGCGGCGACCCGTCCATCCGACGCGGTCATGCAGACCGTCGTGACCGCGGCGGGGCGGCTCACCATCCGGGATGCGGGCGGCTTCGTGCTCGGCGTCGTGGGCGACGCGTCTCGGCCGGTGGAGGTGCGGCGTGAGGCGGCGGCCACGGCGCTCGCCCTCGATCGTGAGGCCGCCGTCGCGGCGCTCGTGGCCGCGGGCGCGGACCATGGAGAGGCGCTGGCCGTGCGGGCCGCCTTCGTGCGGCAGCTCGCGGTGCTCGACCTGCCACCGGCCCGCGCGGCGGTCGCGCTGGCGCTCTCGACCGCACCGGCCTCCGAGCAGCAGGCACTGGCGCTCGAGTCCCTGGTCGATCGCGCGGCCGCCGAGGCACTCGTCGCGCTCGTCGAGCGGGGGAGCGTGTCGGCCCGCATCCTGCAGGATCCGCAGGTCGCCCGCCGCGTGCGGGACGTGGGCCTCGGCGATGCCGACGCCCTGATCGCCAGGCTCACCGCCGGCCTCGCCTCGCCCGACGAGCGCATCCGCGGGCTCATCGATCGCGTGACGCAGCGGATCGCAGCCGGGGCCGGGTCGGCCGCGTCGGGCGGCGCGCTCTTCAAGGAGAAGTGCGGCGCCTGCCACCGCCACGGCGGTGTCGGCGGCCTCGTCGCCCCGCAGCTCGAAGGGGTCGCCCAGCGCGGCCCGGCGCGGCTCCTCGAGGACATCCTCGATCCCAACCGCAACGTCGACGAGGCGTTTCGGACGACCGTGGTCACGCTCGTCGATGGACGCGTCGTGTCCGGCTTGAGGGTGAGGGACGAGGCCGCCGACATCGTGCTGGTGGATGCCGGCGGACGCGAGGTGCGGGTGCCGCGCGCCTCGATCGAGGAGCTCGCCGTCACGCCCCTCTCACCGATGCCGGGCAACATGGCCGATCAGGTGCCGGAGGACGCCCTGCCCGACCTCGTCGCCTTCCTGCGGGCCGCGGCCGGGCCGTAATCCATCCCGCGTGCGTCCGCTGCAGGGGTGCCCGGGATATCCCGCCGGCCACATGCGTGTCCGCCGAACCTGGCAGGACCGACGCATGGTGCCTCGTGACGCGCAGCCGGACCGATGCTGGCGGAGGTGCCGCTGACCGGGGTACTCTCCCCAGGGGATGGCGTCGCAAACCGTCGGGTCACCGACGACGTGCCGATGCCGCCGCGACGACACGCTCCGGCGGTCATGATGCAGGAGATCTCCGTGCCCCGCGCAGCCGTCATGGTGATCCTCCTCGCGCTCGCGTCGGACCGCACGGTCGGTGCCGGGGAACTGCCGCGAGCCTTCGTGAAGGAGCACTGCGCCGCCTGCCACGACACCGCGGAGCCGGAGGGGGATTTCCGGCTCGACGCGCTCGGGCCCGATCTGGCCGACGCACCGGCACGCCGCGCCTGGTCCCGAGTGCTCGCGCGGGTCCAAGGTGGCGAAATGCCGCCGCCCGACCACGGTGATCGACCCGCCGAGCCCGAGGTCCGGGCGTTCCTCCGCGAGCTCGCCGGCGCGTTCCACGATGACGCGCTCGCGCGTCGGGGTGATCAGGGCCGCGTGCGGACGCGCCGGCTCAATCGGCTCGAGTACGAAAACACCGTTCACGACCTGCTCGCCATCGACGTGCCACTCCAGTCGCTCCTGCCCGACGACGACCTGCGCGACGGCTTCGCCAACCAGGCCGAAGCCCTGAGCATCTCGCCCGTGCACATCCAGCACTACATGGCAGCGGCCGACCGGGCGATCGAGGCGGCGAGTGTGCGCCAAGCCCGACCGGAGACGAAGACGCACCGCTTCGCCTTCGACCACGAGGCGGAGAAGCCGTGGTCGGCCTACCTGCACAACCGGCTGCAGTGCAACCTGCACGGTGAAAACCTGCACTTCTTCCTCGACACCCACATCGAGGTGCCCGTCTCCCTGCACCAGTTCGACGCGGTGACCCGGGTCGCCCCGGGGACGTATCGCATCCGCATCGCGACCGAGGCCCGCGACACGACCGACGGAGGAGACCTCGTCTTCAGCGTCTGGCTCGCCGCCGGCGGCAAGCGGCGGGAACTGCTCGGACACTTCGACGCCCGGCATCGTGAGGAGACCGTCGTCGAGCTGACTCGATCCTTCGAGGCGGGCGAGACGATCATCATCGCGCCGTACCGGATGTCGAAGGTGCGACTCGACGCCGGGTACAGCGTCTACCTGCCCGACAAGGAGGACAAGATTCCCAAGGGCTGGCACTTCATCAACAACCCCAATCCGCCGATCGCGACGGTGGGGCCGGCGATCGTCGTGAAGCCCGTGGAGATCACCGGGCCGCTGGTCGACTCATGGCCGCCGCCGGGACACCGACTGCTCTACGGAGACGGGGCGGACCTGGCTCCGGCCGCCGAGGTCGCCAAGACGTCCCGCGTGCCGAACGCGATTCTCCGGCCGGTGCGGAATCATCGCCCCATCCCCGACCCGCTGACGGTCCGGATGCCGGAGGCTGGGGCCGAGGCCGCCATCCACGCCGCGCTCACCCGCTTCATCGGCCGCGCCTTTCGCAGGCCCGTCGCTCCGGAGGAGGTGGAGCGATACCACGCGATCGTGCGCGCCCGTCTGGCCGATGGCGACTGTGTGGAGGCGGCCATGAATGCGGCGCACCGCGCCGTGCTCTGCTCACCGGACTTCCTCTTCCTCGTCGAGCGCTCGCCCACCCTCGACGCGCATGAATTGGCCGCTCGGCTCTCCTATTTCCTCTGGCGCACGGCCCCGGACGAGGCGCTGCGGGCACGAGCGGACGGCGCCGAACTGACGCGCCCCGAGATCCTGCGGGCGGAGGCGGAGCGACTCGTCGCGGCACCGCGCTTCCGGGCGTTCGTCGACGACTTCCTCGCCCACTGGCTCGAGCTGCGGGAGATCGACGCCACGACACCGGATCGCGACCTCTTTCCCGAGTACTTCGAGAGCCTCCACGACGGTCGCCAGGACGTGCTCCTGCACGCCTCGCTCGTCGGCGAGACCCGCGCGTTCTTCGCCGATCTCGTGGAACGCGATCTCGGCGTCGCGACGCTCGTGGACGCCCGCCACGCCTACCTCAACCAGCGGCTCGCGGAGCACTACGACCTGCCCCCCGTGCGGGGTGCCGCGCTCCGCCGCGTCGAACTGCCGGCGGACAGCGTCCGGGGCGGGGTGATCACACAGGCCAGCGTCCTCAAGGTCACCGCCAATGGCGCGAACACGTCGCCCGTGCTGCGGGGCGCCTGGCTCCTCGAACGCATCCTGGGCGCGCCCGCTCCGCCGCCACCGCCGGACGCCGGCAGCATCGAGCCGGACACGCGGGGCGCCACCACGATCCGCGAGCAGCTCGCGGCGCACCAGGCGGACCGGACGTGCGCCGGGTGTCATCGGAGGATCGACCCTCCCGGGTTCGTTCTGGAGGCGTTCGATCCGATCGGCCGATACCGCGAGTTCTATCGGACCACCGAGACCGGGACGAAGCGCGCCGACGTCCGCGTCTTCTTCGGAAGCCACTACGGCCAGCCGCGTTTCCTCGAGGGTCCAGCCGTCGACACCCGTGCGAAGCTTCCCGGCGGCGAGGAGATCGCCGACGTCCGCGGCTACAAGGCCGCCCTCGCCTCGCGGCCCGAAGACCTCGCGCGGAGCCTCGTGCGGACGCTCGCGACGTTCGCGACGGGAGCGCACGCGGAGGTCGGGGACGAGCTCGTCATCGACTCGATCCTGGAACGGTCGCGGGCCTCCGGCTTCGGGGTCCGCACGCTGATCCACGAGGTCGTGCAGAGCGATCTCTTCCGTCGCAAGTGATCCTGCATCCCGAACGACTCCCCGTACCCCCGGACGTGCCCTCATGAAACCGCTCCCTCGCAGGCTCCTGCTGAAGCATGCCGGCATCGCGATCGGCCTCCCGATGCTCGACGGCATGCGACCCTCGGCCTGCGGCGCGGCCTCGGCTGCCGCGCCCCCGCGTCGCATGGTGTGCATCGGGGTGCCCTTCGGTTTCGATCCGACGGCGTTCGTGCCGGTGACCGCGGGCCGGGCCTACGAACTCCCCTCGCACCTCGCGCACCTGGCCGCCCATCGCGACCACTTCACCGTCATCAGCGGCCTGAGCCATCCCAACACCGGCGGCGGAGGGCACAAGGCCGAAGCCGTGATGCTCACGGGCGCGCCCTACCCCGACTATTCCCACAACCTGAAGAACACGATTTCGGTCGATCAGGCGTTCGCGAGCGGTTTTCGCGGTGAGACCCGCTACGAGAGCTTCACGCTGACGACGCAGGGGCCGTCGCTGTCGGTCACCGCGAACGGCGTCTCGATTCCGGCCATCAGCCAGCCATCCGCCGTGTTCAAGAAGCTCTTCCTCGTCGCCAACCCCGCGGAGATGGAGGCGGAAGTGCGCCGGATCGACGAGGGACGCAGCATGCTCGACTTCGTGGGCGAAAGCGCCGCGAGCCTGTCCCGCCGCATCGGGGCGCACGACCGGCAGCGGGTGGAGGAATACCTCGAGTCCGTCCGCGACGTCGAGCGGCAGCTCGCGATGGCACGGGAGTGGGTGAACCGACCGAAGCCAGAGGCCATCGGCGGAGAGCCGCGTGACATCGGCGACGCCCAGCAGCAGAAGGCACGCTTCCAACTGATGATCGACATGATCCACCTCGCGCTCGTGACCGACTCGACGCGGGCCGTCAGCCTCATGACCTTCGGCATGCATCACGACCTGTCGCACCACGGCAAGGAGCCGAAGAAGCTCGAGGCCTGTCGCGCGGTCGAGGTCGAGTTGATCCAGGCCTTCGGCGGACTGCTCGACAAGCTCGCCGGAGCGCGCGAGGGGGAGACGTCGCTGCTCGACTCGACCATGGTGCTGATGACGAGCAATCTCCGTGACGGCAACACGCACTGGACCTACAACCTGCCGGTCATCCTCGCCGGTGGCGGATTCCGTCACGGGCAGCACCTCGCCTTCAACCGGCCGTATCTCGATGAGGTGAAGCAGGAACTGGCGGCCGCACCGGGAGACAAGCCCGCGGCCGGCAAGCAGATCCCGCTCATGGGGCAGAACCAGCAGCCGCTGTGCAACCTCTTCACCTCGATGCTGCAGCGCGGGGGCGTGGCCGTCGATCGATTCGGCTCCGCGACGGGCCCTCTCGACGGACTCGCGTGAGCCGCACCCGACCCGAATCTCGCGCCGCGGGATCGAGCCCCACCGCCGTTCACGCAGGCCAGTGCTCGGCGATCTTCCGTTTCAGGAACGCGACGCTGCGGCGCAACTCGTCGATGCCGTCGACGCCGTCCTCGATGCTGATCCAGCCGTGGAAGCCGCGGCCTGCGAGGATCGAGAAGATGGCATCGTAGTCGTTGAGGCCCCTGCCGATCTCGCCGTGCTTCAGCCGCCGGGCGTAGCCCTCCACGCCCCCCTCCTCGCGACGCAGATCCTCCAGCGTGCCCTCCACGAGCGAGCGGTCGCTGGCATGCATCGTCACGACGCGGTGCGATACCCGCCGCAGGAGCTCGACCGGGTCGTCACCGGCGAGAAACGCGTTGCTCGGGTCGTAGTTGACGCCGAAGTGGGGGTCGTCGACCGCCGCCACGAGCGCGCAGAAGACCTCGAGCTTCTGGGCGAACTCCGGATACTGCCAGAAGTCGTCCTTGTAGTGGTTCTCGAGGATCAGCGTGACACCCTTCGCGGCGGCGTGTGGCAGGCATGCCCGGATCGATTCGGCCGCCAGCCTCACCCCCTCGTCGACCGACAACTCCGGCCGTCGCTGCCCCGACAGGACGCGGCAATAGGAGCCCCCGAGCGTCGCCGTCATGTCGATCCAGCGGATCTGCTTGGCGATCTCCGCGGCCCGGAACGCGGGGTCCGGGTGGGTGAAGTCGGGGGAACAGCACATCATCGGGATCGACATCCCGTGGGCCTCGACGGCGCTTCGAAACCGCGGCCAGTTGGCCTCGTCGGCCATCTCCAGGAAGCCCGCGTACCACTCCACGCCCTCGACGCCCAGCGTGGCCGCCAGATCGATCCACTCGGCGACACGCATCGAGCCGTCACGGCAGAGCGCGCGCATGTAGGCCTTGGGAAACGCGGCGAGCCTGGGCCGGACCGCGGACGTGTTCGCGCTCATGCGGGCTTCCCTGCCGGCACCCGGTCGATCGTCTTGGCCGGATTGCGGCCGATGAACGGATGCTGCTCGAGATCGACCACCTGCCCGCTCATCGGCCCGCACTCGTCGGCCAGCCAGTAGACGGCCGCCGCCGCGATCTCCGCCGGATCGATGAGCCGGCCGGACGGACAGAACTCCCGCGGCAGATGACGATGCCAGTCCTCGGCGAGGCCATGGGACCGCTTGCGCAGGATCTCGTTCTCCGTGAGCACCCAGCCGGGATTGATCTGGTTCACCCGCACGCCGTCCTCGCGGAAGAGCACGTCGCCGAGGTTCCGCGTCATCGTCATGAGCGCGCCTTTCGACATCGAGTAGGGCAGCAGGATCGACTCACCGCAGTAGGCGTTGACGCTCCCGATGTTGAGCACGCTCCCGTGCGACGACCGCAGGTGCGCAAGCGCCGCCTGGATGAGCCGCAGCGGCGCGAGCGCGTTGACGGCGAACATGCGCTCGAACAGCGGCACATCGGTGGTGTGGATGTCGCCGGTGCCCACGCAGGCGGCGTTGTTGACCACCCCGTCGAGCCGGCCGAAGGTGCCGACGGCCAGCCCGACCAGTCGCTCGGGACAGCCCGCCACGGTGAGATCTTCGATGTGGCCGACGGCAGCCGGACGGCCCGCCGGTCCGGCCTTGCACAGGTCCGCCACGACCTGAGGCACGAGGTCGGCCTCGAGGCCGTGGACGACGACGCGGGCGCCCTCCGCCACGCACCGCGACGCGATCGCCCGGCCGATGCCGGTGGCGCTGCCGGTCACGATCACCACCTTGTCACGCAGACGCATGTGGCGTGCCTCCCTGGTTCATGTCGTTCCCATCCTCGACCCCGTGGCCAGAACGACCCTGGCCACGCTGGTCATGGATCGCACGGCAGATGAGCCGCAGTGAGCCCTCGAGATCGCCGTCGGCCGTGCGGAAGGCGTCGGCATCGACCGTGAGCGGCGCGCCGAGCACCACCAACGGCGCACCGTAGGTCGGGCAGCGGATCGCCTGCTCGAGCGTGAGGCCGCCGACGGCCTGCACCGGCACCCGCACCGCCGCCACGACCTCGCGCAACTGGTCGAGTGGACTGGGCATCCGCCGACCGGCCGCGGCGATCCCGCGCCGCTCGTCGTAGCCGATGTGGTGGATCACGTAGTCGCACCCGAGGTCCTCGATGAGCCGGGCACCGGCCACCATGTCGGGGCAGCCCAGATTGTCGCCCATCACGCGGCAGCCGAAGTCGCGGCCCGCCTTCACGACGCACCGAATCGTCTCCTCGTGGGCCCGCGCCATGACGACGACGTGCGTCGCCCCGGCCTTGGCCATCATCTCGGCCTCGAGGTAGCCGCCGTCCATCGTCTTGAG
>DNLZ01000068.1:2004-2155 GCA_003488325.1 Planctomycetaceae bacterium | reverse complement strand
AGCGGCGTCCCCGCCTCGAGCCAGTCGACGCCGGCGCGCAGCGCGAGGGCCGCGGTGTCGAGGGCCTCGTCGATGTCCACGAGGTCGAGCGATATCTGCACGATCGGCCGCATCGAGGCCTCCCGGGTCAGCCGGACCAGCGCATCGCATC
>DNLZ01000068.1:1344-1599 GCA_003488325.1 Planctomycetaceae bacterium | reverse complement strand
CGATGGCTCGAATGCCGTCGCCGGGGCGTGGAACCCGGGGGTGGATGACGGCGGTCCCACGGCTCGACTCGCGCCCGATTGACCAAGCCTGCCGCATGGAGCTTGGCACCACCCAAGACGGAGTCCGGGAATCGCGATGTGGGATGCCATCGGCAGGGGCGTGAATGGCGTTGTCGGTGATGCATCGCGCGGCACACGCTGGCGGCACACGCTGGTGGAAGTGCCCCGACTCGCCTATCCTTCAGCGAGTCCGTG
>DNLZ01000068.1:0-978 GCA_003488325.1 Planctomycetaceae bacterium | reverse complement strand
CGGCCGCACTCCATGCCACTCATCTCATCCGCGGCAGGCGAGACGTTCGGGCTCTGCCCGACCGGCGTCGTCGCCGCGAACGCGTATGGCGAAAGTCTGCCAGCGCATGGAGCGGCTGCCGAGCTGCCTCGGCCGATCGTGGTGGTCTGGTTCCTGGCCGCGATCATCGTCATCCACGTCCTCGCGCTGACCGCGCTTGTTCCCTCCATCTTCGCCTGGTGGGGAGTCCTGCTCGTCCTCGCGGGAAACTTCATCTTCGGCTCGCTGGGGATCAATCTGGGCTACCACCGCATGCTGACCCACCGAGCCGTCGCCTTCCCCCGCGCGCTCGAGCGGCTCTGGGTGCTGTGCGGGGTGTGCTGCCTCGAGGGTTCGCCCTTGTGGTGGGCGTGCGTGCATCGCATCCACCACCAGCACAGCGACGACCCAGCCGACCCGCACTCCCCGAAGGAGAGCTTCTTCTGGGGCCACATGCAGTGGATCTACATCGCCGACCCGCGGCAGCACTCGCTTGCGACCTATGCGAAGTACGTTCCGGACCTCGTCAACGACCCGTTCCTTCGCTGGCTGCATCGACGCCACACGTGGGCGATTGTCTACGCGGCGCATGCGATCCTGATCGCGGCGGCCGGGTTCGGGATCGGTGCGCTGGTGACGGACACGCCCGCGGCAGCGGTGCGATTCGGCACGCAGGTGTTCGTCTGGGGGGTGCTGGTGCGGACGGTCTACGTGTGGCACGTCACGTGGCTCGTGAACTCCGCGGCCCACCGGTGGGGTTACCGCAACTACGAGACCGCCGACCGCAGCCGGAACAACGTCGTGGTGGCGCTCTTGACCAACGGCGAAGGCTGGCACAACAACCACCACGCGGCTCCGCGGGCCTGCTCGCAGGGCCACCGCTGGTGGGAGATCGACCTCACCTTCACCGCCGTGCGATTGCTGCAGCTCGTCGGCCTCGCCCGGGACGTGATCCCGGTG
>DNLZ01000442.1:1110-3995 GCA_003488325.1 Planctomycetaceae bacterium | reverse complement strand
TCACAGAAGACGCCGACCCGCGTCGTGCGGCGGCCCGACCCGGGGGAACCCTTCTCCGGCCTCGTCTTCAAGATCCTCGCCGAGAAGCACGGCGACCTCGACTTCGTGAGGATCTACTCCGGCACGCTCAAGGCGGGCAGCCGCGCCTGGAACCCGCTCAAGCAGAAGAAGGAGAACATCGCCCAGCTCTGGCGGGTGCAGGCCGACCGCCGCGAGCAGATTCCGGAGGCCTCTGCGGGCGACATCGTCGGCGTGATCGGCCCCCGCGCGAGCGTCACCGGCGACACCCTCTGCGATGCGGCCCACCCGATCGTTCTGGAGACGATCACGTTTCCCGAGACGGTGATCTCGATGGCGATCGAGCCGGAGACGAGCCTCGAGCGGAAGAAGCTCTCCGAGGCGCTCGAGATGATGAAGCGTCAGGATCCCACGTTCCGGGCGCTCGAGAGCGAGGAGACGGGCCAGACCCTCATCTCGGGCATGGGCGAGCTGCACCTCGAGGTGATCCGGCACCGGCTCGAGCGCGACTTCAACCTGAAGTGTCGGGTGCACAAGCCGCGCGTGAGTTACAAGGAGACCATCGGCAGGGCGGTCACCGTGTCGGGCACGATCGATCGCCAGGTGGGGACGCAGGCGCTCCAGGCGACCGTCACGCTGCGGGCCGAGCCGGTGGACGACCAGGCGACGGTGACGGTGGAGCAGGGCTGGTTCCCGGAGAACGACACCCTCGCCGCGCTCGCCGCCACGATGACGCAGTCGGTGCGGGAGAGCGCCGAGCGCGGCGGGCTCAAGGGCTGTCCGCTCTGGGCGGTGCGGATCACCGTGCTGGAGAGCCCGATTCCCGAGCCGCCCCCCTCCGACGTCGCGCTGCGGATGGCCGCGGCGGAGGCGGTCGATCGGATGCTCGCCGAGGCCGGCACGGTGCTGCTCGAGCCCCTGATGAAAGTGGAGGTGACGGTGCCCGAGGACCACCTCGGCGACGTGATCAACGACCTGCAGCAGCGGCGGGCGATCATCACGGCCACCGAGATCCGCGGCGGTGTCAACGTGCTCACCGCCGAGGCGCCGCTGGCGAGCATGTTCGGCTACTCCGCGGCGGTGCGAAGCGCGAGCCAGGGCCGGGCGAGCTTCACGATGCAGCCGCTGCGGTACGGACCGGCTCCCGCCGAGACCGCCGAGGCCTTCGTCTGACGCGCGCCGGGCCCGCGCGGCGGCAGGCAGGTATCCTGTCGCCGGCGGATGCCGCGGCGGTCCGCCCGTTCCGCAGGTATGGAAATCGAGCGCATGGCGACGATGGGGCTGTCGACGAGGCCGGGCCTCGCCGCGGGGGGCGGGATCGCGGTCATCGTGGCCCTGTCGGCGGCGACCGCCGTTGCCTGCCGGGTACCGGTCTTCCGGTACGCCCTCGAACGCTGGGCGCCGGCACCCTATGACGTCGTGGTGCTCGCGAGGGAGGGGATGCCGCGCACGGATCCACGCCTCGCATCGCTCGTGGCCGCCGAGGGCCGTGGGGCGGTGACGCTCGAGGTCGCCGACGCGTCTCGGCCGCTTGCGGCGGCGCTCGCCGCCGCGTGGACGGTCCACGGTGGCGAAGGGCCCGTGGCCGTCGTCCGTTACCCGCGGTCCGCTCCCGCGGGACGCGATGGTGGCGGCAGGGACGGCGACCGGCGCCGCGTCGCCCACGTGACGAGCCTCGACGCGGCCTCGGCGGCGGCGATCACCTCCTCGCCGGCCCGGAACGAGATCGGCCGGCACCTCGTCTCCGGTGCGACAGCCGTGTGGGTGCTCCTCGAGACGAGCGACGCCGCAGCGAACGCCGCGGCCCGTCAGACGCTGGAGGACGCGTGCACCCGCGCCCGCGACACGATTCGGCTCCCGGACGCGGCGGAACTCGCCGTCGATCCGCGCCTGCTCGACGACGTGCGGATTCCCCTCGGGATCGACTTTCCACTGGTCGCCCTCCCCCGCGACGACGCGGAGGAGGCGTTTCTCGTGGACTGCCTGCTCGGCAGTGAGGAGGATCTGCGGGACTACGACGAGCCGATCGCGTTTCCCGTCTTCGGCCGCGGCGTCGTGCTGCACGCGCTCGTGGGGCGAGGCATCACGCCGGAGAACATCGAGGACGCCCACACCTTCATCACCGGGGCCTGTTCGTGCGTGGTCAAGGAGCAGAACCCGGGCTTCGACCTGCTGCTCGACGTGGATTGGGCGGCTGCCGTCGGCGACGTCCTCGTGAGCGATCCACCGTCGTCGGTCGGCACGAAGCCGAAGCTGCTGCCGATCCCGCCCGGCGCGCGGCCGCGGTGAGGGGCGACGTCGGACCCGTCGTCAGCGTGCCTGGGGCAGGGCGCGCACCGACCCGGTGGACATCCCGCCGTCGACGAGGAGCGTCTGACCGGTGACGTAGGCACTGGCGTCGGAGGCGAGAAAGACGACGATGCCGTCGAGGTCGTCCGCGCGGCCCGGCCGCCGCAGCGGAATGCGCTCGGTGAGGGACCGCACCCATTCCTCGTCCCGGTAGAGCACGTCGTTCTGTGCGGTGCGAAACCACCCGGGCGCGATGCAGTTGACGGTGATCCCGTGGGGGCCGAACTCGTCGGCGAGACTCATCGTCATCTGCTTCACGCCGCCACGGCTGGCGCAGTACGGCGCGAGACCCGCGTAGCCGAAGACGCTCGTGAGGCTGCCGATCGTGACGATCCGGCCGCTGCGTCGCGGGAGCATGTGGCGGGCCGCGGCCTGCACCGTGAAGAACGTGCCCCGCAGGTTCGTGTCGAGGACGGTGTTCCAGTCGTCCCAGGTGATCTCGAGCGACGGCTTGCGGACGTTGCAGCCGGCGTTGGCCACGAGGACGTCGAGCGGTCCGGCGGCGGCCGCCGCCTCGA
>DNLZ01000442.1:632-823 GCA_003488325.1 Planctomycetaceae bacterium | reverse complement strand
GGCGGCGGCCGCCGCCTCGACCGCCGTGCGGATCGAGTCCTCCACGCGCACGTCGAGCGCGACCGGCATGACGTCGTGCCCGAACGTCTCGAGGTCGCGCCGCGAGTCGTCCAGCGACTCGAGCTTCCGTGCCGTGATGACGAGGTCGGCACCGGCTCGGGCGAGGGCACGGGCCATCTGCAGGCCGAGGC
>DNLZ01000442.1:0-340 GCA_003488325.1 Planctomycetaceae bacterium | reverse complement strand
GGGCCATCTGCAGGCCGAGGCCACGGCTGACGCCGGTGACGAGGGCGCGACGGCCCGTGAGATCGAAAGGGGAACGCGACGGGGATGGTGTCGATGCGGTCATGGGGTCTGCACGGGTGGGGCTCAGGGTTCGAGCACGACCTTGACCAGGCCGGGCTCGCGGTGGTGAAGGCGGTCGAACCACGCGGGGCCCTCGGCCAGCGGGGCCACGCGACTCACGAAACCGGACAGGTCGACCCGGCCGGAGGCGACGAGGCGAATCGCCTCGGGGTAGCAGCCCGCCGACGCGCACGAGCCCTGGAGCCGCAACTGCCGCGTCACGACCGCCTGAAGTGGCAGG
>DNLZ01000439.1 GCA_003488325.1 Planctomycetaceae bacterium | reverse complement strand
CGCGGGCGTAGCTCAGTTGGTAGAGCGCTAGCTTCCCAAGCTGGATGTCGCCGGTTCGAGTCCGGTCGCCCGCTTTTTCGGTGCATGCGGGAGTCGGTGACGGAACCATGCACGACGTCCGGCTCGGGTCACGCGCGGCGTGAGGCCATCGCGCGTCATCCATGCTCGGCCCCATGAACGAACCGCCCACTTCGTCGCTCGATGCGGGCGAGCCCGTGCTCGTGACTGGTGCCACGGGCTACGTCGGCGGGAGGCTCGTGCCCGCGCTGCTCGCGGCGGGCTACCGCGTGCGCTGTCTGGTGCGGGAGCCGCGCAAGCTCGACGCCCGACCCTGGCGGCATGATCCGCGGGTCGAGGTGATCGCCTGCGACCTCGGCGACCGCGTGGCCGTGGCGCAGGCGCTTCGCGGGTGCCGGGCGGCGTACTACCTCGTCCACTCCATGGTGGCCACCGCCGGCGCGTATGCCGACAAGGATCGGCAGCTCGCTGCCGCGTTCGCGGCGGCCGCCAGCGACGCCCGACTGCCCCGCATCATCTACCTCGGCGGTCTCGGCGAGATGGGGGCCGACCTCAGCGAGCACCTGCGCTCGCGGCGGCAGGTCGAGCAGGAACTCGCCGCGACGGGCGTGCCCGTGACCACCTTCCGGGCGGCGATGATCATCGGCTCGGGTTCGGCGTCGTTCGAGATCCTGCGCTACCTCGTCGAGCGGTTACCGATCATGGTGACGCCGCGCTGGGTCACCACCGCCTGCCAGCCGGTCGCCATTGCCGACGTGCTCCATTGGCTGGTCCGCTGCCTCGCGGTGCCCGAGACCGTCGGGCGGACGCTCGAGATCGGCGGCTCCGACGTGATGCCATACCGGGAGTTGATGCGGGTGATGGCAGAGGAGCTGGGCCTTCCCCGCCGGGTCATCATCCCCGTGCCGGTGCTCACGCCGCGGCTCAGTTCGCTGTGGATCAACATCGTCACCCCCGTCTCCTACCGCATCGCGCGGCCGCTCGCCGAAGGACTGAAGAACCGCGTCGTGGTGTCGGATGACACCACGCAGCGGCTGATGCCCCACGACGCGCTCTCGATCCGTGAGGCGATCCGCCGTGCGCTGGCCAAGATCGACCGGCATGCCGTCGAGACCCGCTGGAGCGTCGCGGGCCCGGTGCCCGGTGATCCGGTCTGGGCCGGAGGCACGGTGTTCACGGACGAACGCACGGTGGACATCGAGGCCGATCCGTCGAGCGTGTATGCGGCGATCTGCAGGATCGGTGGGGGCAACGGATGGTATGCAGGCGACCTGCTCTGGCGGCTGCGCGGATGGATGGACACGCTCCTCGGCGGCCCCGGACTACGACGCGGACGTCGCGACTCCGAGACGGTGGAGTTTGGCGAGACGCTCGACTTCTGGAGGGTGGTCGGCATCGAACGGAATCGCTCGCTCGCCCTCCGGGCCGAGATGAAGCTGCCCGGCGAGGCCCAGCTCGATTTCCGCATCGAGGCGATCGACGGCGACCGCGAGGGCGGCTCCGGGAACGCGGCCGATCCGACCGCATCCGCCACCGCCATCCTGCCGCCACCACCGCTCACCCGGCTCGTCATGACGGCCCGCTTCCGACCGCGCGGCCTCTTCGGGCTCCTCTACTGGTATGCCGTCGTGCCCCTGCACGAGATCGTGTTTGGCGGGATGCTGCGCGGCATCCGCAAGACGGCTGAAGCGATGCATCGGCTGCATGCGACGACCCCCGAGCCCGTCCCGCCACCCGGGGCCGCACCTGGCTATGGCAGGGCGCGACTGTGGCTGGGGGTCTCCGGCGTGGGCACGATCGTCGTGCTCGCGACCGCCGGGCTCGCGCTCGGACTGCCCGCCCGACTGCTGCCCGCAGCCGGCTCGCTCGGGGCCGAGGTGACGGCGCTCGGCTCGTTCGTGCTGGCCTACGTCGCGATCCATCTTCCCTTCGATCTCTGCGGTGGGTACCTCCTGCCGCGTTCGTACGGCCGCAGGCATCCACCGCTGATCACGTTTGTCGCGCTGCTCGCGCGGGGTGTGCTGGTTCATGCCGGGATGCTCCTGCTGGTGGCGGTGGTGCTGCTCCTCGCCGGGCGGTCCTGGGGCGTGCCCGGGGTGATCGCCGCTGCGGGGTTCGTGATGCTCGCGCTCCTCGCGGGACGGATCGTGGTCGCCAAGGCCCTCGCGCCGCTCGAACTGACGCCGAGCCTGCCCGCGACGGCCGCCGACCCGCACGCTCCGATGCTGCCCGTCACGATCGTGGAATCGGACGACGAAGGCTTCACCGGCGGGATCGCCGGTGTGGTGCGCCCGTCCCTCCACCTCGTGCCGCTCCGGTGGCGCGAGGTCCTCGACCCGGAGGCGTTCGCCGTGGCAGTGCGGCGCCGACAGATGGCCGTGCAGACCGGTGAATGGTGGCGGGGCCGCCTGCTGGCGCTCGCCTTCACGCTCGCAGGCGTGGTGCTGGCGGCCTTGGTCGTGGGTGATCGACGGCTCGCGACCGCGGAGGGGATCGTGGTCTTCAGCCTCGCGTTCACGCTCTGGTCGTTCGTGGGCCTGCTCACGTTGCCCACGCCGAGCCGACGCGGGGTGGCCGACATCGACCGGAGCCTGATCGCAGCCGGCTGTCGTCGCGACGTCCTCGTGCGCACGATCGAACTCCTCGACCAGTTTCAGGATCGCGAGCGGTCACGTGGGCCGTGGATCGAGACCATCTTCCATCCGGTGCCCAGCGTCGAGTCGCGGATCCACGGGCCCCGGGCCACCGGGTCGACCGGCTGCTGGGATGCCGCGCGGTCGGCGGTCTACCTGAGCGCGGCTGGTCTCGGCCTCCTCGGGAGGGCCGTGCACTGCAACTGCGGTCGGCCGGCGCTCTGGGCCTTCCTTCCGATCGACTGAGCACGGCCTCGCTCGCAGGAATCGCGAACGGTCAACGATCTATGGGTCGGTCTGCATCGATCGCCTGCGAGGCGACGTCGGGATTGTCGGGAGCTGGCCCCTTCCATGAAACCTTCGATCCTTCGTGAACAGGCCCTCACGCCCGACGGCCGGCTCATGACGCTCTCCGAGCACGACGGCGCCTACACGATCCGCGTGGCGGGCGTCGAGCTGATGACCACGCGGCAGCACCACTCCGAGGAGCAGCTCGCGCGACGCGCCTGTGAGCCACTCGAGCAGGCGCGCTCGGCCCGGGTGCTGATCGGCGGCCTGGGTTTCGGCTTCACCCTGCGGGCCGCGCTCGGTTCCCTGCGTCCGGACGCCACCGTGATCGTCGTCGAGATCATGCCCGAGGTGGTGTCGTGGAATCGGAAGCCGGACTACGGCCTGGCCGGCGTCCTGCTCGACGATCCAAGGGTCGAGATTGTTCTCGCCGATGTGGCCGACGTGGTCGCGCGACGACGTGGCTTCTTCGATGCCGTGATCCTCGATGTGGACAACGGTGCCGCAGGCCTGACCACTACGGAGAATGCGCGACTCTACACCGCGCCAGGGCTCGCCCATCTCCATGCAGCGCTCCGGCCCGACGGGCTGCTGGCCATCTGGTCGGCAGCCGCCGACCCTGCTTTCGAGGAACGCATGCGCCGTTGCGGCTTCGCCGTGATCACCGAGCGGGTCCCGCTCTACGCCGGGAGCCGATCGAGTGCCTGCCTCTTCATCGGGCGGAAGGCGAAGGCCGCCGGCTGAATCGACGACCGTCCACCGCGGGCCGTGCCGGAGGTGGGACTTGAACCCACACGCCCTTGCGGGCAACGGATTTTGAGTG
>DNLZ01000286.1 GCA_003488325.1 Planctomycetaceae bacterium | reverse complement strand
CGGTGCGGGCGGCGGGGGACCGCGCGGCGGTGATCGCGTCGCAGCTCGCGCACGGCCGGGCGGTGCCCCGCGTCGGCACCATGGGCAGACTCTTCGACGCGGTCGCCTCGCTCGCGGGGGTGCGGCAGGTGAATCTCCACGAGGCCGAGGCGGCGATGGATCTCGAGTCTCTGGCCCGCACGCCCATGCCATGCGTCGCGACGGGCGTCGGCTATCGGTTCGGAGTGGACGGGATTGCCGACGCGCCCGACGCCGGACTCGTCGTCACGTGGCGTGACCTCGTGCGCGCCGTCGCCGCCGACGTGCTGGCCGGCGTCCAAGCGGCCGTCATCGCCGGCCGGTTCCATGCGGCGGTGGCCCGGATGGTCGGCGATGTCTGCGTGCGCATCCGGGCATCGTGCGGCGGTCGGGTCGTCGGGCTCACCGGCGGGTGTTTCCAGAACGCGGCGCTCACGGAGGCCGTCGTCGCGGTCCTGCGGCAGGAGGGGTTCGCACCGGCGATCCACCACCGCGTGCCCCCGAACGACGGCGGCCTGGCGCTCGGTCAGGCGGTGCTCGCCCGCGGCCGGCTCATGGCCGCCGCGCCTCGAGAAACGTGATCCACGCGTCGAGCCCGGCGCCGCTCTTCGCCGACGTCTCGATGACGGGCATCCCCGGCCGCACGGCCGCGAGGGCGTCGAGTGCCGCGGCACGATCGAAGTCGCAGGCCTCGGCGAGGTCCGTCTTCGTGATGACGGCGACGTCGGCCGTGTTGAACAGCCCCGGATACTTGAGGGGCTTGTCCTCCCCCTCCGCGACCGACAGGAGCGCGACCCGCAGCGACTCGCCGAGGTCCCAGCTCGTCGGGCAGACGAGATTGCCGACGTTCTCGATGAACAGGCAGTCGACGTGCTCGGATGGCCATGCCAGCAGCTCGCGTCGCACCATCTCGGCCTCGAGGTGGCACAGGCCGTGCGTCATGATCTGTCGCACCGGCGCACCACTCGCGCCGAGACGTCGCGCGTCGCGGTCGGTTTCGACATCTCCCACGATGGCGGCGACGCGCCTGCCGGCGCGGCGCAGCCGCACGAGCGTCTCGTACAGCAGGCGGGTCTTTCCCGATCCGGGGCTCGACACGAGATTGACGACGACCATGCCGGCGCGCCGGAACTCCTCCCGCATCTCCCGCGCGACCTCGTCGTTGCGCTTGAGGATGCTGGTCCGGACCTCGAGGATGCGCGGCTCGCTCATGCACCGGCCCCCACGGTGTCGCCGCGCGGACCGACGACCTCGATCGACTCGACCTCGAGCTCGTGGCCCGCGCGGAGGTCGCCCGTCGGGCGGCCGCACGCCGGGCAGGCGAGCGGCACGACGTCGGTGAGGTCGGCCTCGGCGCGGCACTGCGGGCACCACACCCGCACCGGCACGTCGACCACGCGCAGCGTCGCCTCCGCGAGCGGGGTGCCCTCGCGGGCCATCTCGAAGGCCGCTGCAAGCGCCCCGCCATGCACCGCGGCGAGGCGGCCCACCCGTACCGTCACCGCTGTCACGATATCGCCCCCGGCGTCCCGGCAGCGTGCGGCCGCGAGATCCACCACGCGCATCGCGATCGAGAGCTCGTGCACGGCCTCGCGCCTCCAGCGCGTGTGACCAGGGCGGCCCCGCACGCGGCTGCCGATTCTACGGCATTCTCGCGATCGCCCCGACCCGAGGCGTACCATGCCGTGGGCCGTTCCGAAGCCCGTCGAGAGGACGGGGCGGGTGGCAGTCCGAGTATCGATCGCGACCGACCGCTCCGGAGGCGGCCCATGTCGGCAGCCGGGAATCAGGCAGCGACCCGCTTGAGCACGCTCGTGATCGGCTGTGGGAATACGCTGCGCGGGGATGACGGAGTCGGTCCCGAGATCGTGCGGCGGCTCGCGCGGTGCACGCTGCCGGAGCACGTGCGGTGCGTCGATGCGGGCACGTCGGGGATCGACGCGGTGCTGGCGATGCGCGGGGCCGATCGGGTGGTGGTGGTCGATGCCTCGTGCTCGGGAGCGGTGGCGGGGACGATCCGGGAGATCGAGATCGGCCCGTCGTGGACGGCCCCCGCCGTGGGGCTGGCGGTGCACTCGATCCGCTGGGACCATGCGGTGGCGCTGGGCCGCAGCCTGCTTGCCGGCGGCTTTCCGCGGCAGGTCACGGCCGTGCTGGTGGAAGGAAGCCGCTTCGCCGCGGGTGACGGCCTCTCGCCGGAGGTGGTGGAGGCGATCGCAGCCGTGGTCGAGCGGCTGGCCGCCCGCTTGTCGGACGGTTCAACGCCGCAGTCCCTCGATCGGGTGTCGCACGCGCGCGGGTGATCCGATGTGTCTGGCCATGCCGGGTCGTGTCGAGAGCGTGCGCGACGAGGCGGGCGTGCGCATGGGTCGCATCGACTTCGGCGGAGTCGTGCGGGACGTCTGCCTCGCATGCGTGCCCGACATCACCGTCGGCGAGTGGGCGCTCGTGCACGTCGGATTCGCCCTGGGCCGCATCGACGAGGCGGCCGCGCGCGAGACGCTGCGGGCGCTCGCCGCGATCGGCGGGCTCGCCGAGCCGCCGGACGGTGATC
>DNLZ01000138.1:2183-6884 GCA_003488325.1 Planctomycetaceae bacterium | reverse complement strand
CACGACGGGTCCTCCCGTCGGATCTTCATCGGACTGGCCGGTGGCATCGTCCTCGGCCTCGCGGCGAACCTTCTCGGCGGGGGGCTCTGGCTGACGGATGCCGCCGCCGCGGTGGCGGACGTCGTCGGCAACCTGTTCCTGCGGATGTTGTTCGTGATGGTGGTGCCGCTGGTCGTGTCGGCCCTCGCGCTGGCGGTCGCGGAGATCGGCGACCTGGGCAGGCTCGGTCGGCTCGGGCTGGCGACGCTCGCCGTCACGGCCGTGCTCTCGGGCGCCGCGGTGCTCATCGGCCTCGGACTCGTCAACACGATCCGCCCGGGGGACGCACTCGCGGCCGCCCGGGGCGCGGACGCCGTCGAGGCGGCCTCCACGGCGGCGGACGGGGTGATCGAGCAGGCCCGCGCGAGCAAGGCGCTCCGCGAGATCCTCGTCGACATGATTCCGCAGAACCCGCTCCAGGAGATGGCCGGCGCGATCGACGGCAGCTCGAAGGGCAACGGCATGCTCGCGGTGATGGTGTTCGCGCTCCTCCTCGGGGCGGCGCTCGCGGCCCAGCCGACGGCCACCGCGCCACTCCGCGGATGGCTCGAGGCATGGAACGTCGTCTCGATGACCGTGATCGGCTGGGGCATGAGACTCGCGCCCGTCGGTGCCGGCTGCCTCGTCTTCAACACCGTCGCGCGGCTGGGGCTCGACGCCATCCTCTCCCTGTTCTGGTTCGCGTTCACCGTGCTCGCCGGCTTCGCGATCCAGCTCGTCGTGGTCTATCCGGTGGTGCTGCGCGTGTTCGGCACCTTCCGTCCGCTCGACTTCTTTCGCCGGTCGGCCGAGGCGATGCAGGTCGCCTTCGGCACGTCGTCGAGCAACGCGACCCTCCCGACGTCGCTCAAGGTGGCCGAGCAGAGCCTCGGGCTGCGTCGCGACGCCGCGCGCTTCGTGCTCACCGTCGGGGCGACGGGCAACCAGAACGGCACGGCGCTCTTCGAAGGGGTCGTCGTGCTGTTCCTCGCGCAGGTCTTCGGCGTGTCGCTCGGCCCCGGTCAGCAGCTCCAGGTGGTGCTCATGGCGATGCTCGCCGGCATCGGCACGGCAGGCGTGCCCGGTGGCTCGCTGCCGCTGGTCGCCGTGATCGCCCAGTCGGTCGGCGTGCCCGCCGAGGGCATCGGCATCATCCTCGGCGTGGATCGCCTCCTCGACATGTGCCGCACCGTCCTCAACGTCACCGGCGACCTGGTCGTCGCGGCGTGCGTCGCGGGCCGGGAGCCCACGCCGCCCGTGGCATGACCCCCGATCGTCGCCGATCGATTCCGCACGGCAACCAGTCCCGGACCCACGACGCGGACCTCGGTCCGCGCGTCACCTCCCGCCCTGCTCCCGCACGTCCGCCGCGAGCCGCTCGACCGCGAACAAGAGCCCCATCGCCCCACCACGATCGTCGCGCCCCTGGATGGCGGGGCGGGTGAGATAGTCCTCGAGCGTTTTCTGCTTGCCGGTGCCGGTGCAGACGTTGACCAGCAGTCCTGCCGGGCTCGTGCGGCCTTCGACGGCACGCCACGCGGCATCGGCGGCGGGCCGGAACTGGGACGCCTCGAGCCAGCCCTCGCCGATGCCTCGCTGGATGGCGAACCCGATCATGCAGGTGCAGGAGTATTCGAGGTAGCTGGAGGGTTCGTCGATGACCTGCCGCCAGCAGCCGGTGTCGGCATCCTGATGCCGGAGCAGGGCCCGCAGATGGTGGCGGAGGTGCTCGATCAGCTCCGGCCGCGCCGGGTGATCGAGCGGCCAGTCGGTCAGGGCCAGCGCGAGTCCCAGCGCGGGAAACCCGTTGCCACGCCCCCAGGCGGCGTCACACTGCGGCGAGTGGCGATACAGGCCGTCGGGACGCAGGCAGAGCTGCCGCATCGATTGCAGATGCAGGGCTGCGGCATCGAAGTAGCGGCGCTCTCCGGTGAGTCGGCCCGTGGCAGCCAGGATCGGGCCGGCCATGAAGACGGCGTCGCTCATCTCGTTGTGAAAAGGCATGAGCGGCAGCGGCGTCCCATCGGGAGCGAAGATCTGATCGGCCGCCTGGCGACAGAGGGCGATCCAACGGCCGCGGTCCTCACCCGCGCACCGGTCGGCCATGGCCGCGAAGATCAGGTGACCTGCCTGTTCACTGCCGGACTTCGGCACGGGGTCGCGTTCGCCCCTCAGGAACGGCTCGAGCATTCGGCCCACCTCGTCGGCCGGCTCGGGCCTTCCGGTGAGCTGGCTCAATCGCAGCTTGGCGATCAGAGGCAGCGCGGGGATGTAGGCGGTTTGCTCCAACTGCTTCCCGTAGACGGCGGCCAGCTGCGTGGCGACGACTTCGGGCGAGCGTTCCTGGGCGGCGAGTCCTGGGCTGCCGAAGAGATCCACCGCGCGCACCGTGAGGAGGGCCGCGAAAACGAGGAGTCGCGTGGGTGGCATGGAAACGGCGTGTGGGGATGAGCGGGACCGCGACACGTGCGGAGCGTCGCATGCGCCGAAATCATCCGCCAAACATCGAGGCTCGTCGAGACACGACCCGGTGACCGTCCCGTGAACGCCCGATGAACGGCCGCGCAGGCCGCGCCCCGCCGTCATGCCGGTTTTGGAGGGGGCTCCTCCCGGAAATGGTCGACACGGCGCCCGCGGTCGTAGTGACGGGGATGCACCACCGGCATCGTTGCCGGTCGCGATCAGCTCGGGAACACGCGTACCCCACCCCCTCGTCTCAGGAGCTCGTGCCATGACCACCCGCCGTTGCCCTCCCCCTGCGACGTCCGCGACGGCGGCCGCCTCGCAGGCCCTGATTCGCCAGCACCGCCGCCGCGCGACCCGCCGAGATCACCGCACGGCCGCGCTCGCGGTGGAGCGCCTGCATGCGCGGGCGATGCTCTCGGCGAGTCCCTGGACGGTCTCGTCGCTCGATGCCGAGCGTGCCGCGGAGGCCGTGCTCGCCAGACTCGGCGGGGCGGAGCCGGCCACGCTCGTCACCATCCACAACGTCGAGGGACGGCCGATGCTCGCGCGAACGGCCTACGCCACTGCGGCGGCGGCGACCTCCGCCCTCAACGGACTGCGACGAGACCCACGGCTGGTGTCCGTCGAGGTCGATCAGCCGGTGACACTGCTCGTCGAACCCTTCACGACGACGGACGCCTCGTCGGACCCGCTGCGTGGTGCTCTCTGGGGCCTCGACCGGCTCGGCGTCGAGCCCGTCTGGTCGGTCACGACGGGAGCCGACGTGGACGTGGCCGTGCTCGACACCGGCGTGGCGTATCACGAGGATCTCGCCGGACTGTTCGGTCCCGGCGCCGATTTCTCCGACGCCGGAGGAAACGGGCGCAACGACGGCCACTCCCACGGCACGCACGTGGCCGGCACGATTGCGGCCACCGCCAGAAACGCCCGTGGCATCGCCGGTGTGGCCCCCGGTGTGCGGATCATGCCGGTCAAGGTGCTCGGGGACACGGGCAGCGGATCCGCCGGCGCGGTGGCCGAAGGGATCATCTGGGCCGCAGACAACGGTGCCGAAGTGATCACGATGAGCCTCGGTGGCACGACTCGTTCGAGCGCCATGGAGATGGCCGTTTCATATGCGCTCCAGCGGGGCGTGACCGTGATTGCCGCGGCGGGCAATTCCCGTGCCTGGGGATCACCCCTCAGCTACCCGGCCGCATACGAGGGCGTGGTGGCGGTCGCTGCGACCACGCCGCAGGACACCGTGGCCAGTTTCTCGACCGGCAACGCATCGGTCGACATCGCCGCGCCCGGCACGGGCATCTGGTCGACGATTCCAGGCGACCGGTATGCGGCTTACAACGGCACCAGCATGGCTACTCCCCATGTGGCGGCGGTGGCGGCGCTCGTGCACGCCCGGGCGGCGGACCTCGGGGCGAGCGTGAACGTTCCCGGAATCCTGCTGGAAACAGCCCGCGACCTCGGCGCTCCTGGCCGTGACGATGACTTCGGGCGGGGACTGGTCGATCCCGTGGCCGCCGTTCTGGCGGTGGGCTCCACCGCGGCCGAGCCGCCGCCGGCCCCGGTGAATCTGCAAGCGGAGTCGACGTGGTGGAGTCGGGCCACCGTGACCTGGAGCCTGCCGGTGGATCCGCTGTCGGTGACCGGCGTGCGGCTCGCGTTTGCCAACGGCGATGCGGCGGCGCTCGTGCCCGGCACTGCCACGAGTGCCGTGGTCACGGGGCTCCAGCCGCAGACGACCTACACGCTGTACGCCACCTCGATCGGCCGCACGAAGGGCTCCGAGCGATCCGCCCCGATCACGTTCACCACGCCCGCACGTCCCGACTTTGCCGGAGACTCGCTCCAGACCGCCGCCCGACTTCCGGCCAGCTTCCGCGTGGCCGAACTCCTCGACACGGTGGATGACGTGGACTGGTGGACGTTCACGCTGCAAAGCCGGCTCGACAAGCCGGAGGTTCGGCTCACGAACCTGCCGAGCGACTACACGGTCGAGCTTTCCTACGAGTTCAACGGCCGGCTCACTCAGCTCTGGAGGGGTCTCAACGTCGGCACGAAAGACGAACTCAGCCAGCTCGGGCGTTTTCACTACTGGGACTCCGGCCGCTACTTCATCAAGGTCTTCGTCAGCCGGTATGGCACGTTCAGCGAGACCCAGCCCTATCGGCTCGAGATCCTCAGCAACGGCATGCCGCTCTCGCGTGAGCCGGCTCCAAC
>DNLZ01000138.1:1055-1797 GCA_003488325.1 Planctomycetaceae bacterium | reverse complement strand
CCAACGCCAGTCCCAGTTCCACCACCGCCTCCGGCCCAGCCGAAGGACCGCGGCGGTGATACGGCGGCCACGGCAACGGTTGTGCCGCTGGGCACGTACGCCGAGGACGTGATCCATACTGCGGGAGACGTCGATTACTGGGCGTTCGACATCCCGGTGTCGGGCACCTACACGATCGAGATCGAGCAGCCGGGCGGCCCCTCCCTGCGCCACAGCCTGATCCTGCCCGACGGCAGGGTGCGGTCGAGTGGCTCCGGGACCGGTGGGACGAACGTGATGCGCACCACCCTCGGCGCTGGCCGCCATCTGATCACCATGGCGGCGACGGATGGCACGAGCACGACGACCAAGAACTATCGCATCATCATTCGGCCGCCGCAGCCGGCGACAGGCATTGCGCTGATGCCTGCGACCGACGTGCCTGCATCGCGGGATCCCGCGGCCGCGAAGCCGCTTGGACTGGTGGATGCGATCCGCCTGCTGGGACAGGCCCAGACGCCGCCGGACGTCCCCCGACCCATCATGCCCCCCGCCACAGCCGCGCGTTCGGCTTGGGCAGCGTTGGCACTGCAGAGGGCGACCTCGTCGAGTGGACCGATCGCTGCTCCAGGAACATCGCGGTCGATACACTTGGCCCATCGGTGAGATCGCCCGGCCCTTCTCGATCAGCGGGTAGCGTGTCGATGTCGGTGAGCGTCGCAGCGTTCGTGAAGACCGTGGCCGACAGCGGCATCCTCTCGTT
>DNLZ01000138.1:0-644 GCA_003488325.1 Planctomycetaceae bacterium | reverse complement strand
AAACGCATCGCAGGGGGCGAATCCGACGCGCTCCTCATCGGTCCCTACGTCGTGCTCGACGTGCTGGGCACCGGGGGCATGGGCTGCGTCTACCGGGCGGAACACCGGGCCATGCGACGCGCCGTTGCCCTCAAGGTCATCGCACAGCACAAGCTCGGTAATCCCGAGATGGTGCAGCGCTTCGAACGCGAGGTGCGTGCAGCAGCGAGGCTCGATCATCCCAACATCGTCACCGCGTTCGATGCCGGCGACGTCGACGGCACGCATTATCTGGCGATGCAATGCGTGGACGGGCGAACGCTGGCCGCCATCGTCGCTGAAGAAGGTCCGCAACCCGCGGAGAAAGTGCTCGACTGGGTGATCCAGGCCGCGCGCGGGCTGGCCTACGCACACGCCCGAGGGGTCGTCCATCGTGACATCAAACCTGGCAATCTGATGCTCGACGTGGACGGCACGGTGAAGATTCTCGACATGGGACTGGCCCGCCTCGATGCACGCGATCCGGACGAGCATCACCTCACCGGGAGCGGCCAGATCATGGGCACCGCGGACTACATGGCCCCCGAGCAGGCCATGGACACGCGGCACGCCGACGCCCGCTCCGACGTCTATTCGCTCGGCGCGACGCTCTGGTATCTCCTGAC
>DNLZ01000011.1 GCA_003488325.1 Planctomycetaceae bacterium | reverse complement strand
CCGGGCGGCGGCGCGGGCGGCGGACGCCGTGTCGGCGATGGCCACTCGGGCGTGCAGGCCACGCGCCGCCAGCGTCCAGACGACCGTGCGCACCAGTGCCGCCTCGCCGCCGAAGAAACCGGCCGTGCCCGTGACGTCGAGATGGATGCATTCAGGCGGCAGTGCCGCCGTCGCCGACGGGACGCTGCAAGACGGCGGCTCCGGCGCCTCGAGGCCGCACGTGGGCGAGAACCGACGACACCAGCGGGCCACCTGAACGAGCGCGGTCCGATCGGCCGCCGGATCGTCGTGGTCCACCACCGCCACGTGGCATGCGCGAGAGCCGTGGGAGAGCGCGAGCACCGCCATCGCCTCGGCCAGCGTCATGCCCGGCCGGATGGGGGCGCCACGACCACCGCCCCGATCCGGCCGTGTGGACGCGCCACGTGGTGGAATGGCCCATGCCCATGAGACGACCGTCAGCGTGCCGCGCCGCCCCCGGCTGCAGACGAACACCGGCACGTCGCGCCGTTCCGGCCGCTCGAGGAGTCGCCGTTGCACCGGCCAGCGCGGCAGCCAGATGGCGAGCACGCGACGGCTGCGGGGCGCGTCACATCGTGGCACGTGCCACCTCGCTTGCGACGGGCGGCGCACCCCGCCGGTATGCCGCGGCAGGTGCAGCCTTCCATTCATGGACCGGTCCCTCGCCGCCGCGCGCCACATCGAGCACGACGTCGGCCGTGCCTCCCGCAACGGCGGCGGACCACGTTCCACCGACGATCCGCACACGCAGCCGCCGCTCCAGCAGCCTCCCGCTCGGCAGGGACGACACGGCCAGCCGTGCCTCGGCCCATGATGACTCACCGTGTGCGCCGCCCGGCCGAACGATGAGCCCCACGGCACCACTCGCCCGCGCCGCCAATTGCCACCGGCGCATCGCCGTCGTCCAGCGACGGTCGGACGACGGCCGCTGCCGGGACGGGCTCGCATCGGGCATGGGTTCGTGCGAGGTGCGCGGCACGATGGCGCGCGGCCACGCCACGACGGCCGCCACGCCTGGGCAGCGCAACGCCTGATCGATCGCCCAGATCTCGTCGTCGTCGCGAGACGGTCGGGCCACCACCAGGTGCGCCGCCGGCGTTGATCCGGCGAGCCAGGGCAGCATGGCCGGCGGATGAAACCAGCCGGTGCGATCGACCACCACGATCGTCCGCGGCGGGACCGTGCCGGACGAGGTCGTGACCGCACGTGCCAGCGCATGGGCGACCACGCAGGCCAGCGTCACGGCACCCGTGGCAGGGCCATGTGAGACGGCCGAATCCGTGCCATGGCCCTGCGTCGATTCGGCAATCCACTCGAGCAGGCTGCCGCGTCGCACGCCGCCTGCCGGCAGCAGGGCGTCGAGCGCAGGACACCCGCTCGACACCGCATCCCGCGACTGCTCCCGGCATCGCAGGGATCCGGCGCTGAGGATGCCGGCCGGCAGTCCCTCGAGAACGACAGTCCTGTCCGGCCTGCCGACCGTTCCGGTGTCACGGCCGTCGCGGCACGTCGCCACCTCCATCCCGAACGTCACCATGGCGTGGGCCTCCGTCCAGTCCCGGGCTTCCGTTCGTCCTCGCGGCGCGATCACGGCAATGAATGAACACGTGTACAGTATTCTGGCGCGAGCCTGTCGTCAACAGCGCCCGGGGGCCGTGCGGTATGCTCGCGTCACAGCCTCATCACAGCTCTCCCGAGCCCCGTGGACGCGCCATGCGACATCCCGTCCAGCTTCGCCGCCGCACGTGGGCGTCCATCGGCCTCGTGATCGGCGTCGGGCTGCCTCTGCCGGCCGTCGCGCAGTCATCCGAGGCCCCGCCGGCCCGAGCCGTCCCTGCGGACTTCGCCGACTTCCAGCAGGAGATTTCTCCGCTCGTGCTCGCCGCTCGGCCGGCCGAAGCGAAGCACTGGCGACAGATCGAGCCCGCCCTTCACCAGCTCGCACTCGCCCACGCCGACCGCCTCGCGATGCTGCCGGCGGATGCCCGCGTGGCGACCCTCGCCAGGCTCGCCGACTACATCGATGCGCGCCGCGCCGGGTCCGCGCAGATTCCCGTGCTGGCCGCCGATCGCAACGTGATCGGACTCCTCGACCCGGCCCGTGGCCTCGATCCCCAGGAGGTCACCGCGATCGCCGCGGCCTATGGCGCCCGATCGGCGGTCTTCAAGCAGGATCCGGCGACGGGCGAGTCGATCGCCGACGTGGCCGACGCCTTTCTCGCCGCCGTCCGCGCCGCGGCACCCGCCCCCAACGGCACCACGATCGTCGTGCTCGGGCACGGTCTGCCCACCGAAATCCAGAGCTACTCGATCCGCTTCGAGCGGCTTGCCGACACGCTCTTGACCGCCGCCGGCGTCGCTCCGGCCGGCGCCACGGAGCCCGCTTCCGGCGAGACCGCCGGCGCGCCCGTCGATCTCGGGGGGCTCGTGCTCGTCTGTGACGACTGCTTCAGCGCCGACTTTCTCGTGAATCTGCTCGACCGCCTCGAAGCGGAGTGCCGCCGCCGGGGCCGTCCACTCGTCTCGCTGCCGGTCTGCGTCGCCGGCACGAACCACGGCCGGTATGGACGGGCCGACGTGGGCGCGAAATTCGTGCCGCACTTTTGGAAGGACGTGATCGAACTCTTCTACGTGCGACAGCCACATCCGGAGGCGGTGTCCCTCGCCGGCTTCTTCGACGCGGTGGACGGGATGATGTACGGGTACGGCCGCGCGCCGATCTTCGCGGGCGGTCGCATCACCGGCTGGCGGCTCGTCGAGCCCGACCTCGTGCAGGACCCGGTCGTCTTCGTGCCGCTCACGGAGGCCGACGTCGCGGAGCTGCGACGCATCCTCGGACTGCCCGCCGACGCGCCCGTGGCACGCTGGCTCGACGTGGGGTGACCGCCCCCCCTTTTTCAGCTCGTCTGCGGCCGTTTTTCAGCCGTTTTCAGCATTGGGACCGCCCGCGGCATCCTGCTAGCCTCCGGCGGCGATGAGAAGCCGATCGCGACGCATGCGACACCACCTGCCGGCCTGGGCGCGCGCCGCCGCGGTCATGGGCGGGCTCGCGCCCGTGCTCGCCGGCTGCGGCACGACGACCTGGAGCGACTCGAAGCGCACCGCGACCGAACAGCTCCTCGTCTCCGACGCGATCGAACGGGCGGTGATGAAGATCGACATGCGGGCCCTGGCCGGCCGCCGCGTGTTCCTCGACACGACCGCACTCGCCGACGTGGCCGACAAGGACTACCTCACGAGCACGGTCCGACAGCACGTGCTCGGGTCGGGCGCGGTCGTCGCGGAGAAGCGGGACGATGCGGACGTGGTCGTGGAGGCTCGTGCCGGCGCGATCGGCACGGATCGCGCGAGCGTGCTTCTCGGGGTGCCGCAGACGAGCGTGGAGTTTGCCGGCAACGGCACGAGCATCCCGGAGATGGCGCTCTTCAAACGGTCCGACCAGCGGGCCGTCGCGAAGATCAATCTCTTCGCCTATGAGCGGCGGTCGGGCCAGCCGGTCTGGCAGAGCGGCATCGCCAACGTGGCGACCCACGCCCGCGATCGCTGGGTGATGGGCGCCGGACCGTTCCAGGACGGCCGCATCCACGACCGCGTGGAGTTCGCGGGCGAGAAGATCAACGGCATCTGGGCCAAGGTGATCGAGGACGACGAGGATGTCGTCGCGACGTTCGATCTCATGCAGCCGCGGGTCTTCGCCGACACCGACTCCGGCCGCGGGGCCCCCGCGGCGACGGCCGATCGCAGGCCGGTGGATCTGCCACCGGTGCGATGACGGTCGTCACGATCGGTACCGACCGACGTCCGGCGCGACGCCCTCGGGCGTCAGATCGTTGGCGATGTCGAACCATTCGGGCC
>DNLZ01000296.1:8843-10774 GCA_003488325.1 Planctomycetaceae bacterium | reverse complement strand
GTGCGGAGATCGATCTCCGCACCGTCGTCCGGTGAGCGGACGATCACGTGCCCCGGCCGGGTGGGCGTCGATGACGGTGGGGGCATGGGGTGTCGCCGGGGCGTCGCTCGTGCGGACGCCAGTCTACGTCTCGATGCCGTGTGCGGAAACAGCGCGGGCACCGGCGCTGCGTGCTCAGCCCCACAGGCGCCGGACGACACGGACCCGCGGCTGATCGTCGGCATCGGGCGCGGAAGCGCCCGTGGCCACGCCTGGTGGCGACTGGTTCCACGACGTCGAGAGCTCGCGCCACACGCGCTCGACCGTGCCGGCATCGACCACCGAGGCACCGTCGCCAGTCGCCGCGGCCAGCGCCAGCCTGGCGAGGGAGACGATGTCACGTGGCACTCCCTCGGCGCAGCGGGCGATCGTTCCGGACGCCTCCGGAGTGAACATGTCGCGCGCGATCCCGTGCCGCTCGAGTTCATGCGCGAGATACCCGGCGGCGAGTTCGGCCGTCCACGGCGCAAGCTCGATCCGCACCACCGCTCGGCGCCGAAGGGGCTCTGGCAGCCGTCCCGAGCCCTCGGGCTGCGTCGTGGCCACGACGAGCGTGCGGGCGAATCGCGGCTCCACCGCGGTCGCCAGGCGGGTGACGCCGTCGACCACGTCGTCGGGCGCCGCGTCGATGTCGTCGAAGATGAGCGCCGTGGTCCGCTCCAGGAGCGCGTTTTCCCGGAGCCGCTGCTCGAGCATCTGCCAGGGACGCAGTCCTTCGCCACGAGCGGCCGGATCGAGGGGCAGGCGATCGAGGAGCATGGGGAGCCAGTCGGTGGCCGCAAGTCCGCGCAGCGACAGGACCGCCACCTCGGCACCGAGTCCCGCCAGCCGCCGTGCGGCCACGGCCATGAGATGGCTCTTGCCCAGACCGCTCGCCCCGACGACGAGCCCGCAGCGCTGCCGCTCGACGGCAAGCCACTCGAGTCGCGCGAGGGACTCCTCCTGCGGCGGGCCACGGAAGAACCGGGCGGGCTCCGGCGTCCCGGAGAACGGCAACGCGGCGGCAGGTGGCGTGTCCCGTACCATGGCGAGGGAGTGTAACGGCCTGTGTCGCCCGGGTCAGGACGAGTTCCCGCCGGCTGCGCGCCGGCCCACCATCGCGACCACATCCTCATGGGCGAGCGCTTTTTTCTCGAGACGGCACCCGACGACGATCGGGCGGTGCTCGGCGGTGACGAGGCACGCCACCTCGTGCGGGTGCTGCGAGCCGACGTCGGTGACGAGGTGGTCGTGTTCGCCGGCACCGGCCGCGAGTGGCCGGCGCGGATCGCACGCGTGGGGCGCGACCGAGTGGACCTCGAGCTCGGTCCGGTCCGCGTCGATCCACCGGGGGAGTGCGAGATCGTGATGGCCGTCGCGCTCCCCAAGGGCGAGCGGCAGAAATGGCTCGTGGAGAAGCTCACGGAACTCGGTGTCGCCCGGCTCGTGCCCCTCCTGACGCAGCGCGGCGTGGCCGCGGCGACGCCGGCCGTCGCCGACCGCCTGCGGCGGACCGTGGTCGAGGCGTGCAAGCAGTGCGGCCGCAACACGCTCATGGACGTCGCTGCGCCCCTGGCCCCGGAGGCCCTCGTCACCGCGCTGCCCACCGACGCAGTCGTCATCCTCGCCATGCCCGGTGCTCCGCCGCTTTCCGCCGATCCCGTGGCACGCGCGCGGAGGCTCGTCGGTGTGATCGGGCCCGAGGGCGGATTCACCCTCGAGGAGGTCGCGCGACTGGAGCAGTGGGGCGCGCGTCGCACCGGACTGGCGCCGCACGTCCTGCGGGTCGAGACGGCTGCCATCGCCCTCGCCGCCGCGCTGCAGGCAGTCGCGCCGGCGTCGTGACTCTCCCGTGGCACCGCCTCGCGGGCGGCAACGGCATTTCTGCCGCCTCTTCAACGGCGGAGTGGCTC
>DNLZ01000296.1:0-8438 GCA_003488325.1 Planctomycetaceae bacterium | reverse complement strand
AGTTGTGCCTCGTGGGCTGCGGCCGGGAGATCACGTTAGAGATTCCTCAGGTGCGCGATGGCGTCCGCGAGTTCGTCGCGGGCGTCCGCCGGGTCCACGGGCTCGAGGCCGATCCAGCCGCGGTAGCCGCGTTCCTCGAGCGCGCCGAGCACGTCCGGCAGATCGACCTGGCCGGTGCCCAGCACGACCGCACTGCCGCGTCCCGCGAACGGTCCCGCAACCGCGTCGGTCGCATGCACCACGGCGATGCTGTCGGCGAGCGTCGCGACCGCCGCGGATGGGTCGTGTCCGTTGACGAGGAGTGCGCCGGTGACGAGGTCGCAGCCGAGCGCCCCGTCCGGCAGCGCCGCCACGAGTCTTGCGAGATCCGTCGGCGCGGCGGGTCCGGCGGCGACGCACAGCCGCGCGCCGACCCGCTCCCCCCATGCACCGATGTCGGTGAGCACATCGACGAGCATCGCGAAGCGCGGGTCCTCGTGGGCGGGAATGTCGCCCACATGATTGAGCACGACGTCCGCCCCGAAGGCCCGCGCCAGCTCGAGCGCCGCCTTCGTGGCCGCGATCCTGCCCTCGAGCCGCTCCGCCTCGGCGTAGCCGCCCCGCGTGCGGAACACGACCGCGGACACGACGATGCCCTCGTCCCCGAGCCAGCGGCGCAGCTGCCGCATGGCGGTCTGCGTGAGCCGTGCCGGCTCGAACGCGCCCCGGGCGTCGATCTCGACACCCTGCAGTCCGAGGTCGCGGGCCCGGCGCAGCGCCTGGCGAAAGTCCTTCGCCAGTCCGTCGGCCGCGGTCGAGAGTCGGGAGGTGTTCATGGGCACGGGCGCCGGCCGGTCGGGGCGAACGGTGGGGCGAGTCGCGACGTCCGGTCACCGCCGCGGGGCGCTCGGGTGGCGGCCGCCGGGCAGCGGGGCGGCCCCACCTCCGTCCGCCATCGTATCCCGGCCCGTCGGCGACGGTATTCTCCCGAGATGCCGCCGCTCTCGAACGTGACCGCCGCGCTCGAATCCATCGCACCCCTGCGTCTGGCCGCCGACTGGGACGTCGTGGGGCTGCTCGTCGGCGGCCGCCGCCAGACGGTGGAGCGCGCGATCGTCTGCCTGTCGCTCACGCCCGAGGTGGCCGCGGAGGCCGTGGCGCGACGCGCGGATCTCGTGGTCACGCATCATCCGCTCCCGTTCCGTCCCGTCGCGCGGATTACGGAGGCGACCGGTACCGGCCGCGTGCTGCTCGACATCGTGGCGGCGGGCATCGGCGTGTGGAGCAGCCACACGGCCTGGGATTCGGCGGTCGGCGGCATCAACGACCAGCTCGCCGAGATGGCAGGGCTCAGTGCCGTCGCCCCGCTCCTGCCCGACGTCGTCGAACCGCGATCGGGCTTCGGTCGCGGAGGCGATGCCGGCGCCGCGACGCTCGGGGACCTCGCGCGCCGGATGACGGCGGCGCTCGGCCTCGCCGGAGTCTCGGTCGTGGGGGACGTCGGGCGCGCCGCGGGACGCGTGGGGATCGTCTGTGGAAGCGGCGGTGGCTCGATCGACAGCATCGTCGCCGCGGGCTGCGCGACGCTCCTGACCGGTGAACTCAAGCTCCACGAGGCGCTCGAGGCACGGGCCGACGGCCTCGGCGTGATCGCGGTCGGCCACCACGCGAGCGAGCGGTTCGCGATGGACGTGCTCGCGGCGCGGCTGGCAGCCGCGGTGCCGGGGCTGGACTGCAGGACGGCGGCGGCGGATGACGATCCGCTCGCATGGATCGGGCCCATGTGCTGACGTGCCCGGCCCGCCACACCGAGCGGCTGGTCCGGGTTTTTGAATCGCACGGCCGCCAGCGCTACACTTTCGCGTTCGTTCGCCGACGCAGGGAAGACCTCGCACGATGCCCCGCTACCTCACGGCCCTGCCTGTGTACAACGAGGCGGCGCACGTCCTCGGTGTCATCGACGAGGTGCGAAAGGTCACCGGCCACATCCTCGTGGTCGATGACGGCTCCACCGACGGCACGTCCGGGCTCCTGTCGGGCATCGTGACGGTGGCGAACGCCACCCCCGAGGCCGCGGCGGCCGGCCCGCCCGTCGCCGGCGTGCGCGTCGTGCGGCATCCGGAAAACCGGGGCTATGGCGCGGCGCTCGCCACCGCGTTTCGTGAGGCGCTCGCCGGCGGCTGGGACGGTCTTGTGACGATCGACTGCGACGGACAGCACCAGCCGCTGCTCATTCCGGAGTTCGTCGACCGGGCCGCGCGGTGCGACATCGTGAGCGGCAGCCGCTATCTCCGGCGATTCCCCGGGGACAGCGAGCCGCCCGCGGCCCGACGGCGGATCAATGCCGAGATCACCGCCGAGATCAATCGGCGGTTCGGCCTCGCGCTCACCGACGCGTTCTGCGGCTTCAAGGCCTACACGAGGCGGGCGCTCGAGCGGCTGCGGGTGACGGAGACCGGCTACGCGATGCCGCTCGAGGTCTGGGTGCAGGCGGCCGCCGCCGGGCTCGTGATCGAGGAAGTGCCCGTCCCGCTGCTCTACCTCGATCTCGCGCGGAGTTTCGGCGGCGCACTGGACGATGCGGCGACCCGTCTGGCCTATTATCGCGGCGTGCTCGATCGTGCGGAGGCGGCGGTGGCCGCGTCGGCGGCCGACGGGATGGACACCACGTCCTGATCGGTCCGGCATCTCGGGGCGTGGCGTGCCCTGCACGGCCCGAAGCATTCGACCGGCCCGCGGGCCCCGTGATCCATGCCGCCATCCCGTCGCACCCATCGAGCCCCGGAGGCGTCCGGGGAACGCATCGTCGATCCGCCTCTGCGGCCGGGACCCGCCGGGGCGAGCTCGATCGGCGCGCTCGTCGACAACAACCGCCTTCTCCGCGCGGCCTTCGACACGCGGATCGGCGATCTGCGGTTCTGGGAGCTGGCGGCCGCGACGCGTCGGGAGGTGCTCACCGTCGCCACCGAGTACACGGGGAGCTACCGGCACGCACGACGACCCGACGACGTCGCCGACTGGATCAGCCGGCCGATCATCATGGGCGGGCATCAGCCCGAACTCTTCCACGCCGGCGTGTGGCTGAAGAACGCGTCGCTCGACGCCTATGCGCGTGCCGTGGGTGGCACCGCCGTCAACCTCGTGGTCGACATCGACCGCTGCGTCGGCGCGACCGTGGCGGTGCCGGTGGGAACCCCGCGCGAGGCGCGGCTCGAGCACGTGCCGTTCGACGCGGGTGGGCCGGAGGTCGCCTGGGAGGAGCGCGCGGTCCTCGATCGCGACTGCTTCACGACGTTCGGCGCCCGCGCCGCGGACCTGCTCGCGCCGCTCTCGCCCGACGCCATCGTGCGCCGCTGGTGGCCGCTGGCGGTGGAGCGTGCCGCGGAGTCGCACCGCCTCGGCCTCGCGCTCGCGCAGGCGCGGCACCTGCTCGAGGAACGGTTCGGCCTCGAGACGCTCGAGCTGCCCGTGAGCGAACTGCTGCGGCTACCCACGGTGATGGTCTTCACGGGCTGGCTGCTCGCGCACGCCCGGGCGCTGCACGAGGCGTACAACGACGCGCTGGCCGCGCACCGCCGGCAGCATCGCGTCCGGGGTCGCGGCCGGCCCATGCCCGACCTCGCCGTGCGTCGGGATGCGTCCGGCGAATGGCTGGAGGTGCCGTGGTGGCTCTGGTCACGTGACGACCCGCGCCGCCGCCGCGTCTTCGCATCGGTGGCGACGCCGGGCGCGCTGGCGCTGTCGGATCTCGAAACGCTGCGCATCGAGCTGCCGATCGCCCCGGACACATCCCCCTCGAAATGGGTCGATGCGCTCTCGCGGCTCGAGGAGCATCAGCTGCGTCTCCGTCCCCGCGCGCTCGTCACGACCCTCATCGCCCGCGTGCTCGTCGCCGACGTGTTCGTGCATGGCGTGGGGGGGGCGGCCTATGACCACCTCACCGACGACATCGTGCGTCGGCTCACCGGCTGTGATCCACCGCGCCACGCGGTCGTGTCCGGCACGCTGCGGCTGCCGATCGACGAGGTGCATCCGGGGTTCGCATCCGCTGACCCCGCGGCCCGGCTGGCCGCCGTGCAGCGGGAGCTGCGCGACCTCGAGTTCCATCCCGAGCGGCACCTCGGTGCTATGGACGGGCTGCCCCCGACCGTGCACGAGCTGGTGACCGAGAAACGACGCTGGATCGACACGTTTCCGACACCCGCCCTGGCCCGCCGCCGCTGCCGCGAGATCCGGGCGGCCAACGAGCGGATGGCGTTTCACCTCGCGGGGCGCCGGCAGGATCTGCTCGCCCGCGTCGGTCCGCTCGCGGCCGCCATCCGCGCGCGAAAGGTGCTGGACTCCCGTGACCATCCCTGGTGTTTTTTTCCGGAAACCACGCTGCGGCGGTTCCTACTACTGGAAACACGGGGAGATTCTTCCTATCCTTCGGCGCACTGACTGGATTCGCGAACGGATTCATATGCCCCAGGGAGAGGAGGCACCATGCAGCGGCCGCAACGTTCCCGCACGACGAGCCAGGCGCAGGTGGTGCCGAGGCGCGTGCGACCGCCCCGGCTGAAGGTTCGGTCTGCTGGGGGGGCCGCGACCGCCGTCGCCACCAACACGGCGGCCAAGCGGGTGCAGCGTGTGGCCACGCGGCTGAAGACCCCCGTCGAGTCCTCCGCGGCGGACCGTACGGGCCAGGGCTCCCGGGGAGTTCGGTCCCGCGGGTCGCGCACCGCCGGCACGCAGGAAATCCGGCTCGCGAAGGCGACTTCACGGGACGACGCGGCGGCAGTGCCTCGGACCGCCCCGCCGGCCGACGAAACGGCCGCGGCGACGCTCCCGAAACGCAGCCGGGGCCGGGCGACGCCCGCCGGTGGCGCGGTGACGGCGGTGGAGGTGAGGCCTTCGGGTACGACCGTCAGCCGGCGCGCGACGGGGCGGCGTCCCGCCATCCTCCACCTGCCGAACCTGCCTCCGGTGCCACGAAAACCGCCGGCGTGGATGCTCGAACACTGCCACGTCGCACCCGCTCGGGCGGGTGACCAGGGGGAGATTCTCCAGCTCCTCGCCGGGCTGCCGTCGCCGCCGTCGCGCGGCGAGTTTCATGCGGCGGTCGATCATCCCGAGTACGACCCCTCGAATCGTCTCGTCGCCCGGCTCGGTGGCCGCATCGTCGGTCATGCCGAAATCGTGCCTCGCACCATCGTGCTGGGGCCGGTCGCCTCCGGATCGAGCGCGGGGGTGCGTGGCGCCGTGCTCGAGCGGGTGGCGGTGCTTCCGGAGTGCCGTGGCGCGGGGCACGGCCAGCGGCTCGTGCAGTCCGCCGAGGAGCGCATGCGGCAGGCCGGCACGGTCGTGGCATTCACCCGCACGCGGATCGCCTCCTCGTTTCACGACCTCGGCTGGAGCGTGCTCGGGCGTGATGGTGTGACGCCCGGCAGGCCGACCGAAATCCTCGCGAGGCTGCTCGAGGGACCAGCCCGGACCGGCGAGCCGGTGACGATGCGGCAGTGGCGCCACGTGGAGCTTCCCGCGATCCTGCGGATCTACCGGCACCACGCCGCGCGGTTCGTGGGCGCGTGCGACCGCGATGAGAACTATGGCCGCTGGCTGGTCAGCCGTGCCGCGTTCGACTCGATCCTCGTGGCCCTGGTCGGGCAGGATCGATACGAGCTCCACGAATCGAGTGCACGGATCGTCGGCTACTGCGTCCAGTCGGGCAGTCGCATCCTCGAGATCGCCGCTGATCCGCAGTTCGCCGGCCTCGAGCGCGAGATCCTCGCGCGTGCCTGTGCCGAGGCGATCGAGAACGATCGGCAGGAGATCGTCTACGAGTCGAGCGTCGCCGATCCGCTGCATGCCGCCGTCGCCGGCGCGGACGGCCTGGTGCCGGCCGGCGACCGGATGCTCGTGGCCCGTGTCTTCCGGCCCCTCGAGCTGCTCCAGGCGGTCGCCCCAACGGTGGCGGCGCGCGTGGCGGCGGCGGGAACGCGTGAGACGGTGGAACTGGGACTCGACGCGCCGGGGTTCCGCGGCTCCATCGTCGTTCCCGAGCGGCGCGGTGGCGCCGCACCGCAGGCCGTGGTGCATCCCGGACGGCTCGGACGCAGTTACCTCAGGCTCTCCGAGGCGGAGCTCGCGCGACTGCTCCTGGGCCAGTGCGATCCGGCGGAGGCTGTGGCGGCGGGCCGCATGGAGCCCTCCACCCAGATGGCGCAGCGGCTTGCCGGCCAGCTCTTCCCGCGGGTGCCCCTCTGGTGCCCGATGTGGGACGACCTGCCGGCGTGACCCGTCGGGTCGGCGGCGTCAGTCGCGTGCCGCCGGACCGGTGTCCGCCGCGGCACCCGCATCGCGATGCGCCCCTTCGGCGAGCCGCCGCACGTGATCGAGCACGCGGCGGTGGATCGCATGGATCGCCATGTCGCTCCACAGGGTCCAGTATGCCCGCGGGTGCATGTCGAACGTGTACCACGTGCGGCCCTCGAGCCGCGTCCGCCCGTCGCCAAGATCGACGAGGCGAAACTCGCCGCGTCGGCTCGTGAGCGCGTGATCGGCGAGGTGCGGCGGATGGACGTGCCTCCATGGCGACAGCTCCCGCATCGGGTCGGGCTGGCTCGTGACGTCGAAGGCGAGCCTCCGCGGCTCGTCCCACACCGTGATCGGCTCGACGAAGTCCCCGGTCGTGAACTCGCAGTGACGCACGGCCCCGGGGCCCGTGCCCTCGATCCGGGCACGCACGGGGCAGGCGATGCCGCAGCGGAAGAACCACTCCCGCGGCTCCGGAAGGTCCGGGAAGGACACGACGTGCGGCCAGACGCGCTCGGGCGGTGCGGCCACGTCCACGGACGTGAGGACCACGTGCTCCGGCAGCCTGCGCGTCGTGAGGTGCTCGGCGCCGGCGAGCAGGGGCAGCGCGATCACGAGCGGGACGACGCCGCCCGGGGAGATCGACGTGGCGTCGGCGACGGCCTTGCCGAGCAGCGCACCGACGATCCCGAGCGGCATCACGATCGGCGCCGCCATCGCGATGCAGATGAGCCCCTCGAGTGCGAAGGCGAGCATGATGACGGCGGCGGCGACCATCACCACGGCTCCGAGGCCGGTCGTCAGGGCGCGTGACCGCGACAGCGGACGGTTGAAGAGGAACCCGGCCACCGCGCCCATCACGAGCGGCGTGCCGAGGAACAAAGCCACGCCATACGTGGCGATGAGGTAGACGGTCACCACGAGCATCGCGACGCCCACGGCGAGGGCCGCTCCCAGGGCGCGGAGGGCACCGGCGGCCGAGCCACCCGGATCACCGTCAGCGACGACACCGGTCACCGGTCGCCAGCGTTCGGGCGTGCGGTCGGGCGCGAGGCAGAGGGCGAGCATGGCCACGAGCCCGGCGATCGGAACGAGCACGGCCAGGCCGGTCCACGGCGACACCCCGGCGAGCGACGCGCGGCGCACGCTCATCGAGAGCGCGATCCAGACGAACGGCAGGTTCCACGCGAACAGGGCCCACCCGAGCCAGTCAGGCGCCCCCGCCAGCACCTCGCTCCGTGCGGCGAGTGACGGATTGAGAAAGTCGAGAGGGCCGAGCCACCGGCCCGTCACGGCCTGGATGGCCGCCGCCTCGACGCCGTACTTGAAGAGGGCGAGCCCGCAGCCGCTGGCGGCATACTGGCGGCGCGAGACGGGCAGCTGCGTGCCGAACCAGAGCCGTGGCCACCCGCCGATGTTCATGCGGTCCTCGTTGTCCGGAGCGGGGGCCTCGCGCGCCGGGCGATCGCGCGTGTCTGGTCTATAACGAGGCACCAGCCATGTCCAGTCGCATCGTCGTCGTCGGGAGCGCGAACACGGACCTCGTCGTCCGCGTGCCCACGCTGCCACGCGCCGGCGAGACGGTGCTCGGCGGCACGTTCACGAGGGTCGGCGGCGGCAAGGGGGCCAACCAGGCGGTGGCTGCCGCCCGTGCCGGAGGGACGGTCGGGTTCGTCGGATGCCTCGGTGACGACGCGCTGGGCGACGCGTCGCTCGCGGCCTGCCGCGCGGAGGGGATCGACACCACGCACGTCGCCCGCGCACCGGGCTGTCCGTCGGGTGTCGCGCTCATCATGGTGGACGCCGCGGGGGAGAACGCGATCGCCGTGGCGGGGGGCGCGAACGAACGCCTGCTGCCGGCCCACGTCGATGCCGCGCGAGACGCGATCGCCGCCGCCGACATCGTGCTCGTGCAGCTCGAGGTGCCGCTCGCGACGGTCCGTCACGTCCTCGCCGTGGCCGCGGAACTCGGGCGGCGGGTGGTGCTCAATCCGGCGCCCGCTCGCCCACTCGAGGCCGCCATGCTCGAGCGCGTGGCGGTGATCACGCCGAACGAGACCGAAGCACGCCTGCTCACCGGCGTGTCGATCGCCGACGAGGCGACGGCCGTCGCGGCGGCCACGCGTCTGCGCGCCCAGGGGGTCGCCGCCGCCGTGCTGACCCTC
>DNLZ01000357.1:592-3987 GCA_003488325.1 Planctomycetaceae bacterium | reverse complement strand
GCGATGCTCGACTGGGCGCTCGAGCAGCCCGGCCCGGTCGCGATCCGCTATCCGAAGTCGGCCGTGGCGAAGCACGGCGGTCCCCGCACCGCGATCGAGCTGGGTCGCGCCGAGTGCCTCGTGGACGGTCACGACGGTCTGGTCGTCGCCTGCGGCACGCTCCTCGGCGAGGCGCTCTCCGCCGCCGCCGAGCTCCGTCGCGAAGGACTCGAGGTCGCCGTCGTCAACGCCCGCTTCGTGAAGCCGCTCGACACGTCGCTCCTCGTCGAGCGATGCGAGGCGGCGCCGTGGGTCGTCACCGTGGAGGAGAACGCCCTGCCGACGGGGTTCGGCAGCGCCCTGCTCGAGGCCCTCAACGACGCGGCGTCCCAGGGAGACCAGCGTCCGGCCGCTCCGATCGTACGGCTCGGGCTGCCCGACCGCTTCATCGAGCACGGCGAACGGGCGGAACTCCTCGCGGATCTCGGCCTCGACGCACCGGGCATCGCCGCGGTCTGCCGCCGACTCGCACGCCGCGCACCCCACGCCGTGGGGCATGCCTCGAGCATGTCGTGATCCGCGCGGCCACGACGAAGGACCGTCGAGACCTCTCGGCCGACCACACGAAAGGAGCGTGCGGAGCATGGCGAGCGCGAGGAGCGGCTCCCGTCTCGAGCCGGGTCGACCGGCGGGCGGACCCCTGCAGGTGGTCATCGTGGGGCCCGGGGGCGAGGGCCGCGTCGCGGCCGAGGCCGATCGTGTCGAGGCGCTCCTGACGTCGCGGGGCCATGCCACCGCACGGCGGCTCGCCGCCCGGGACGACTGGGGCGAGAGCCGCTCGCGACAGGACGGGCTGCCCGCAGCCGATCTCGTCGTGGTCCTCGGTGGTGACGGCTCGATGCTGCGGACCGCACGCTGGCTCGGGCGCGAGCAGGTGCCCGTTCTCGGGGTGAACCTCGGGACGCTCGGGTTCCTGGCCGACTTCTCGCGCGACGAGGTCGCCGCCGCACTCGACGAGCTCGCCGCCGGACGATTCCAGTTCGTCGATCACCTGATGTTCGAATGCGAGGTGCATCGCGGTGGATCGATCGTGCATCGTCAGCTCGGGCTCAACGAGACGTCGATCCTCGCCGGTCCTCCATTCACGATGATCGAGGTTCGTCTGCTCGTGGACGGTGTGCTCGCCACCACCTACCGGGCCGACGGCCTGATCGTCTCCACCCCGGCCGGCTCGACGGCGTACAGCCTCTCGGCCGGCGGCCCGATCGTCCGCAAGGACCTCGATGCGTTCATCTTCACGCCGCTCAATCCGCACACACTCACCAATCGCCCGGTCGTCGATTCCGCCGAGCGCACCTACGAGCTCGTCGTGCCACGGCCGAATGCGGGAAGCGCCTGCGTCGTCGACGGCGGCGTGCTGACCGCGCTCCAGGCGGGCGACCGGATCGCCGTCCGCCGGGCGCAGCACCGGTTTCGACTCGTCGAGATCGTGGACCACGGGTACTATCGCACGCTGCGGGAGAAGCTCGGATGGGGGGGCGGACTGAGATCCGCCGAGCCCGCCGGCGAGTCGCACTCGGGGGAACCACGATGATGCACGGTCCGCTGGCGACCGCGATGCTGCTGGTGGCGATCACGGCCGTCGCAGCCGACGTCCGCACGGAGACGCCCGTGCTGCTGGAATACCGCTTCCACACCGGCGAGCGCCTCGGCATGCAGGTCGCCCATCGCGCGCTCACGGAGACGACGATGAACGGCACCACCCAGAGCGTCGAGACGATGACCGATTCGACGAAGACCTGGCATGTGGTCGCGGTGGATGACGAGGGCCGCGCCACGCTCGAGCAGTCGGTGGACGACGTCACCATGTCGTCGCGCACGAGCGATCGCGGATCCCTGCGGTGGTCGAGCGACGACGAGGGGGATCCGCCGCCCGGGTACGAAAGCGTGCGCGGGAGTCTCGGGGTGCCCTTGGCCCGGCTCGTGATCGACCGGTCCGGCCGCGTGCGGGAGCGCCGCGACCTCCGTCCCTGCCCGCCGTCGAGCACGGGCGATCTCGTGGTCGTGCCGCTGCCCGAGGAGCCGGTCGCACCGGGGGCGGAGTGGACGATTCCCGAGGAGATCGTGGTCGAGGTGCCCAACGGGCCGCGGCGGGCGGTGCGCACGCGACTCCGCTACCGACTCGAAACGGTCGCCGACGGGATCGCGACGATTCGGGTCGACACGACCGTGCTCACCCCCGTGGACGACCCGCGCCTCGAGGCCAGGCTGCTCGAGCGGATCTGGGACGGCGTGATCCGCTTCGACATCGAGGAGGGACGTGTGGCGAGCCGCCGGACGGCCATCGACCGCCGTGTCGTCGGCTTCGGCGGGCCCCAGTCGAGCGTGCGCTACAAGGCGAGCCTGGAGGAGCGGCTCGTCGACACCGACCGGGAAGGCGACCGGTAGGACGCCGGCCCCATCGCGCCCGCCTCTCGACCGGCCCGATGCTCCACGGCGCAACTCAGCCCGCGCGGAGCAGATCCTCGACGCGACGGATCGCCTCCTCCACGTCCCACTCGGTCTCCGCGAGCACCACGGGCGACCGCCGGGCCACCCACTCGCCCACCGTCCTCTGCGCCGCGATGACCGTGGAGTGGCTGCGCCGGCCGAAGTAGCGGCCGATGTCGGTCAGGGCGGCATGGGTGTGCTTGCGGGCCAGGAACATGGCGAGCATGCGTGGCTGGCTCACCGTCCGCGCCCGACGCGACGATTGCAGGCTGCCCGGCTCGATGCCGAACGCCGCGCAGACCGCCCGCTCCACGTCGGCGAGCCGCACGCTCCTGGCGCTCGAACGCACCAGATCCGCCAACGCCTCCTCGGCCATCTCGGCGGTCACGTCCACGCCGAGCATCAGGCTCGTCGCCTCGAGCCGATTGACGGCGCCGATCAGTTCGCGGGCATGCCGCGTCATGTGCGTGGCGACGTGATGCACGACGGCGTCGGGCACGGCGAGCCGGCGGCGTGCACACAGCGCCGCGACGATGCCCCGCCGGACCTCGTAGTCCGGGGAGAGGACCGGCGCGTTCATGCCGCCACGCAGGCGGGTGACCAGTTCCGGCCCGAGTCCCGGCAGGGAATCGAGTTCGCGATCGCAGGTGAACACCATCTGGCGGCCCTGCCGATGGAGCGCGTCGACGGTGAGCTGGAATTCCAGCAGCGTGGCCCGCTTGCCGACGAGGAAGTGGATGTCGTCGATCACGAGCAGATCGGCGGAGCGGCAGGTGCGGCGAAAGCCCGGCAGCCCGCTGCCGTGGAGCGATTGGAGGAAGCCGTTGGTGAATTGCTCGGCGGAGAGCGAGACGATTGAGGCGCCCGGATGGAGTTCCAACGTCCGCGCACAGACCCCGTCGAGCAGGTGCGTCTTGCCGACGCCG
>DNLZ01000357.1:0-295 GCA_003488325.1 Planctomycetaceae bacterium | reverse complement strand
CAGGTGCGTCTTGCCGACGCCGCTCGGTCCGTGGATGACCAGCGGCGAGACCTCTCCCGGACGCGACGCCACCAGTTCCACGGCGCCGCATGCCAGCCGATTGCTCGTACCGACGACGAAATCGGCGAGGCTCCTGCCCGGTGTCGGCTCCCGCCCCTTGGCATCGCCCCGCTCAGCGGCCGTCCCTGGCCGCGCGGGCTCGGCCCGCACGGGTCGAGCCGACCCGGCCCGTGCGGGCCTCTCCGCGCGTGCCCTCGGCGTGGGTTTTCCCGCGCCGCGAACCGGCGTACCGGTG
>DNLZ01000204.1:3397-5682 GCA_003488325.1 Planctomycetaceae bacterium | reverse complement strand
AAAACCAAGGTGGGTAGGCGAAGGGGGTCGGCGAACGCTCGAGGAGAATTGGGCCGCGGCGGCCCACGCGACGAGACGTGTGCCGCCCCCGAGCCGGCGACACACGTATCTCGGATGCGCTCTAGACTTGGATGCAGTCCCGCGTCGGACCGGGGTGACGGCTGACCGGTCCGTGGGCCCGCGGCTGGAGCTGGCATCAGATGCACCCACGGAGCCGGATCGCGACGACGATGGTCGTCGTGGCCGTCGCCCTGACGGCAGGCGGCGTGGGCGCTGCGGACGAGCTGCGGCGGTTCACGCGCACCGAAGTCCACATGGCCACGGGCTTCACGCTCGTGGCCTACGCGGCCGATGCGACGGTCGCCGACACGGCCTTCGACGCGGCCTTCGCCCGGATCGCCGCGCTCGATGCACGGCTCAACGACTACAACCCCGACAGCGAACTCAGCCGGCTCTCGGCGCGGGCGCCCACCGGTGAGGCCGTCCCCGTGTCGGAGGACGTGTGGGACGTGCTCGTCCGGGCCGACTCGTTCGCGCGGCTCACCGACGGAGCCTTCGACGTGACGGTCGGGCCGCTGACGCGGCTGTGGCGGCAGATGCGCGTGCGTCGCCGCCTCGCGGCACCGGAGGTGGTCGCGGCGGCGGTCGCGGCGGTGGGATATCGGCACATGCGGCTCGACGAGGCGTCGCGCGGAGTCGTCCTGCTCCAGCCGGGCATGCGACTCGACCTCGGCGGCATCGGCCAGGGCTTCGCCGCCGACGAGGCGCTCGCCGTGCTGCGGTCGCACGGCCTCGACAGCGCGCTGGTGGACGCGAGTGGCGACATCGCGTGCGGCCTGCCGCCTCCGGGCGCGCCGGCCTGGCGGATCGGCATCGCGTCGTCCCAGGGCGAGGAGGGGGCGGCCCGACACCTGCATGTTTCCTCATGCGGCGTCTCCACGTCGGGAGACGCCTTCCAGTCGGTCGAGATCGACGGCGTGCGGTATTCGCACATCGTCGATCCGCGGACCGGCCTCGGCCTCACGCGGCAGGCGAGCGCGACGGTGATCGCCCGCGACTGCACGACGGCCGACGCGCTCGCGACGGCGCTTTGCGTGCTCCCACCGGATCGCGGGCTCGACACCCTGGCTGCGCCCGCCGGCGTCGATGCGCGCGTCGTGTCGGTCGCGGACGGCGTCGTCGTCGTGAGGCAGACGCACGGCTTCGCGGCCGCAGGCGAACCGGCTTCCGCCTCAGGCGGGGCCGGTGTGATCGCGCCGGGAAAGGGGCCCTGACCCGCGTCATTCGCCTCGCATCCTCCCGAACCGCGTCGCGGCGGGGAGACGCCCGTGCAAAACGGATGCGATCCGGAGAGAATGAGGGATACAGGCGTCGCACGCGCGTTCCGCGTCGCCCGCGCGGAGGCCGAGATCGAACCGGAGTCGCCATGCCCGTCGCCGCTCCCGCGGTCGTCATCATCCACCGCTGGTTGCGGACCGTGCCGGCCGTGGTGCTCGTGCTGGCGATGCTCGCCCCGGCGCACGCGCAGCCGGTGGTGGACCCGCCGGAGCGGCCCGCCCCCGAGGGACTCCTCGACCTCGGTGGCGAGGGCTACGTGGGGGGACGCTTCGTCACCGCCCCGGGCGTGGAGGGCGGTCGTGACACGCTTCCCTGGCAGGCCCCCGCGTTCGCCGCGCCGCTCGAGGTGCGCCTCGACGGCGTGCGCGCGATCCGGTTCGCACCGCCGCCCGTCGTCGATCCGGGGCCACGACTCGTGCACCTGCGCGGTGGCGACGTGCTCTCGGGCAGCGTCGTCGCGCTCGACGAAGAGACCCTGACGCTCGCGCGGGGCGACGCAGGGGGAGGACGACTCTCGATCAGCCGCTCGGTCATCGAGAGCATCGCCCGCCCGGGGAGCGGCGGCGGATCATTCGATGGGCCCGGTGGGCTGCTCGGCTGGCGGCAGTCGCCACCGGGAACGTGGCGGGAGGAGGCGGGCCGGCTCCTCGGCGCGATTCCCGGATGTGCCGTGTCCCGCGACGTCGCGGCCCCGCCGCGGGCGCGGTTCGACATCCTGCTCTCCTGGCGCGTGCGGCCCGAGTTTCGCATCGCGCTCGGTCCGGCCGATGACGAGGGCCCCGACCGCTTCTGGCTCGAGGCGGTCGATGCCGACGGCCGTCCGACGCTCATGCTCGTGCGCCGCGAGGCCACCGGCGCGCGGCTGGAGCCGATCAACGTCGATCTCGCCGCCACCGACCGCATCCGCCTCGTGCTCTTCGTCGATCGCGACGCGGGCCGCATGGCGG
>DNLZ01000204.1:0-3022 GCA_003488325.1 Planctomycetaceae bacterium | reverse complement strand
CGTCGCGCGCGGGGTCGGGTGGATTCCGCCTCGCACTCCATGCCGGCGACGTGTGCCTCGAGCGGCTCACGGTGACTCCGTGGCAGGCGGACGAGCCGACGCTCGACGAGTCGCGTGGCGCCGTCGTGGTGACTGCCGACGGCCGGCTCACCGACGTCGACGTGGCAGGCTTCGGCGACGCGGCCGGCGGATCCGTCTGGCGGTTCGGGCGCGGTGGCGGGCCGCTCACGGTGCCCGACGAGGACGTGCTCGAGGTGCGGTTCGCCACGGCGGCGCGCGACGGGGCCGACGAGCCACAGCTTCGTGCCGTGCTCGCCAACGGCGACCGCGTGTCGGGGCGTCTCCATGCCGTGGACGACCGGGGCATCGTCCTCGCCTGCCGTGGCATCGCGGAGCCGGTCCCACTGCCGTTCGCGCGGCTCGTCATCGTGCAGGGATCCGGCTCGCCCCCGACCACCGAGCTTCCCGGTCGGGTCGGCACGCTTTCGGGCGAATCGCTCTCGCTGCGCGGCTGCCTCGTGCGATCCGCCGACGGCGCCTCGACCGACGACGATCCGGGCGCGGATGGCGACGTCGCCTGGCTGCCGACGACGGCGGTCCGGGCGGTGACCTTTCGGGACGTGGCCGACGGGGCCCTCACCGCCACCATCGACTACGTGGCGGCGGACACGAGGCTGGCCGAGGCGGAGGAGTGGGTCGGGGGCATCGGCGGCGTCGTCAACCAGGATGCCGAGGGGCGCATGGCCGTGACGATGCTGACGGAGGACGGCGCGGCGGCGCGAGACGGACGCCTCCTTCCCGGTGATCGCATCACGGCCGTGCGCTGCTCGCCCCAGGCTCCCTTCGTGGACACGGCGGGGCTCGAGACCGAGACGGTGATGAACCTGCTGCGCGGTCGCGTCGGTACGCCGGTCGTGCTGCGGGTGATGGCCGCGGCGGGCGGCGTTCCACGCGAGATCGAGATCACCCGTGGGCCGATCGGCGTCTTCGGCCGCGAGGTGCTCGAGACCGCGCTCAAGACGCATGCCCGTCACGCCGTCCCCGTGGCGGCCGACGAGGATCCGGCCGGCTGGCCGGCCATCGCATTCTTCCGCGACGGGGACGTGGTGCGCTGTCGTGTCGCCGCGATCGACGAACACGGGGCACGTCTCGTCACGCCGGTCGGTCCGGATGCCGTGGAGCACGACGTGCCGGCGGAGGTGCTGCAGGCGATCGAGCTCATTCCCGCCGCGCCGAGTCGCGTGCTCGACGCGGTGCGCGTGGAGCGGCTGCTGACCGTGCCGCGCATCCAGCGCGATCGGCCCCCCACGCACCTCCTGCGCCTGCTCGACGGGGACTACCTGCGCGGCCGATTGGAGTCGCTGGACCGGACGACCGCACGGATCGAGGTGCTCGGAATGGTGCAGGACGTCCCGCGCGCCGCGGTGGCACGGGTGATCTGGCTGCACGAGGCCTCACCCGACGAGGGACCGGCTGATGAGCGTGCGGCTGACGCGAACGCGGATCGGACGGTCGCAGCCGACGTGGCCGACGGGCTGCCCGTGCGGGCGGAGTGGGGCGATGGTCGTCGGCTCCGCTTCAGGGCGACGGACCTCGCCGATGAACGATTGCGGGGCCGCAACGAGGCCCTCGGTGACGTCGAGGTGGCGGTCGACGACGTGGACCGCGTGCGGCTCGGGGCGGCTGCGGCGGACGCGCCCGCGGATCGGCCCTATGCCCGCTGGCGGCTGCGCGCCGCACCGCTGCCACGGGTGCTGCGCGACGCCGCGCCGCCGTGAGCATCCGTGATCGACGAAGGAGGGGGTGCCGCGGTGGAGCACCACGTCGCCCGCCCGCTCAGTCGGTCGCCGTGAGCGTGGGCAGGTGGCGGTCGGGAACCTCGAGGGCGAGGAGGTGCAGCGCCGTGACGTACAGCCGGCCGCCGTACGCACCCCAGCGATCGGGAACCGCGCCGAGCGGATTCCAACTGCCCGCGAGCGGGCCCGCCTGGTCCTGGGCCGGCTCGAGCGTGGCGACGAGGCCGCCGTACCACGCGTCGAACCCGGGTCCGCCCGTGTGCACGAGCACCTGCGACGCGTAGTACCAGAGGTAGCAGTCGCGTCGCTGCCGGTCGGCGTAGGAGGGGGACAGCCGCTCGAGCACCGACGCGCTCGCGACGACGCGGGGATCGGAGGGGCTCCATCCGGTGTGCAGCCGCATGAGCGTGCCGACGGCCGTCATGCATCCGCGAGATGCTGCCGCGGGTCGCTGGTCCGGGGCGCGCGGGTTGTAGGTGTAGATTTCGGGCCGCGCGGTGGCCGCGGCATCGAGCAGGGTCGTGGCGCCGGCGAGCGCGGCGGGATCGACGTCGAGCCCCGCCAGCATGCCGGAGCGCAGGGCGACGAGCATCCATCCGCTGACCGACAGGTCGGCGTCGGTACCCGGCACGTAGCGCCAGCCGCCCCGCTCCGGATGGCGGCTCGCGGCGATGAACCCGCACGCCCGCTCCGCACCCGGCTTCACGAGGGCGTCGCCCGTCATCCCCACCGCCTCGCAGAGGGCCATCGATGCGATGCCGTGGCTGTAGAGCCACGCACAGGAGTTCGAGAGCGGGTCGGCGGGCTCGAAGAGATCGCCGTCGGGCTTCTGCACCGAGAGGAGGAACTCGAGCCCCCGGCGGATCGTGTCGCGATGGGGGCCGGCAAAGTGATCGTGGCCCGCCCCGAAAAAACACAGGAGCGCGAGACCCGTCGCAGCGCTGTCGGACTTCAGCTGCGGTGCCTCGGAGGCTGGGCCTTGTCCGGCAAGCGTCCACCGCCCGTCGGGCTCCTGAATTCGTGCGAGGTAGGAGAGTCCGGCCGTGATCATGCGGTCGGCACGGCCGCGGGTCGCGACCCACGCGCCATCCGGGGTGCCCTCGCGTGGCTCCCCGCGTCCGGCGCGCGTGCGCCGGGCGAAGGCCTCGGCGACGTCGCGGGCCCTCGACTCCGCCGGCAGCACGATCGCCGCGACGCGCTGGGGTGCCTTGGGCCCCGCCGCGGAG
>DNLZ01000481.1:3251-7113 GCA_003488325.1 Planctomycetaceae bacterium | reverse complement strand
CATGAACGACCTTGGACGGTGGCAGGGCTTGCTCGGGTGTGTCGTCATCCTCGGCGTCGCGTGCGCGATGTCCGAGCGTCGCCGCGCGGTCTCGATGCGCACGGTGCTGGGGGGCCTCGCGCTCCAGTCGCTCCTCGGGGCGTTCCTCCTGCGGGTGGAGGCGGGGCGCGTGGCCCTCGATCTCGCCGCCGCCTGGGTCGAGTCGATCCTCGCCTGTGCGGCCGAGGGCGCCCGCTTCGTCTTCGGCGCCGCGCTCGTGGATCCGGCAGGTCCGGCCGGGTTCGTCTTCGCGTTTCGCGTGCTCCCCACGATCATCTTCGTCTCGGCACTCTTCTCCGTGCTGTACCACCTCGGTGTGATGCAGGTGGTCGTCCGGGGTGTCGCGTGGCTCACCGCGCGCGTGCTCGGGTCGAGCGGTGCCGAGACGCTCAACGCGGCCGCCTCGATCTTCCTGGGGCAGACCGAAGCCCCGCTCGTGATCCGTCCCTACCTCGCGCGGCTCACCCGCTCGGAACTCGCGGTCGTGATGGTCAGCGGGATGGCGCTCGTGTCAGGGGGCATCCTCGGGGCATACATCGGGGTGGGCTGCGCGCCGCGCGACCTGATCGTCGCGATCCTCATGACATTTCCGGCGACGATTTTCCTGACGAAGATCGTGATCCCTGAAACGGAGACGCCCGAGACGCTCGGGAACATCGAGGTCGCCGCCGATCGGCCCGACGCCAACGTGCTCGCGGCGGCAGCCCGGGGCACACGCGAGGGTCTCGTCCTCGCGGCGAACGTGGCGGCCGTGCTCGTGGCGTTCATCGGTCTGGTGTCGCTCGTCAATCTCGCCGTCGGCCATTGTGGTGCCGCGTGCGGCTGGCCCGGCGTGTCGCTCCAGTCGCTCCTCGGCGCGGCGCTCGCGCCCGTCGCGTGGCTGCTCGGCGTGCCGTGGCGCGACTGCCCCGCCGTGGGCGGACTCCTCGGCACCCGCACGGTGCTCAACGAACTCATCGCCTACGGGGATTTGGGATCCCTCGCGGGTGCGCTCACCCCGAAGTCGTTTTCGTTGGCGACGATCGCGCTGTGCGGTTTCGCCAACATCTCGAGCATCGGTATCCAGGTCGGCGGGATCGGCGCGCTCGTGCCGGAGCGGCAGGCCGACCTGGCGAGGCTCGGTGTGAAGGTGCTCGTCATCTCCACGCTGGCGAACTTCCTGTCGGCGGCGATCGCCGGCATCCTCCTGTGACGGCTCGTCGGAAGGGACGCGTCGCCGTCGTCGCACGCGCATCACCGCGCGCGAGGACGGGAGGTCTCGGGCGAGGCCGGCTGGTATCCTCGACCCGCTCCCACGTCCCGGAGGCCACCGCGATGACCGCCCATGCCCGGCTCTGCCACCTGCTCTGCTGTGCGGTGATCACAGGAGCAGCCGGCGGTCGTCATGTCCCTGCAGGCGACTGGCCCCAGATTCTCGGGCCGGAGCGGAGCGGCATCGCGGCCGCCGACGAGCGGCTTGCCGACGCATGGCCCGCCGACGGCCCGCCGGTCGTGTGGCGACGGCCGGTCGGCAGCGGTTTTGCAGGGGTCGCGGTCGTCGGCGCGCACGTCGTGCTCTTCCACCGTGACGACGACCGGGAGGTGGTGGAGGTGCTCGATGCCGCGACCGGTGCGTCGGTCTGGAGCGACGGGCACGCGACGACGTTTCGTCCGCAGGTCGGCGGGGGTGACGGACCGCTGTGCGTCCCGCTGGTGCACGACGGCGCGGTCGTCACCTTCGGTGCGCAGGGCGTGCTGTCGGTGCATGACCTCGCCGGCGGAAAGCGCCGCTGGGCACGCCCGACCCATCGGGAGTTCGGCGCTCCGGAGGGGTACTTCGGCGCGGGCTCGACGCCCGTGGTGGCGGGCGGACGCGTGATCGTCAATGTCGGCGGGGCCAGGCGGCAGGCGGGCATCGTCGCCTTCGATCTCGGCTCAGGAGAGACCGCGTGGCAGGCGACCGACGAGCAGGCCAGCTATTCGGCGCCCGTCGCCGTCGAGCGCGACGGGGCACCGCACGTCCTCATGGTGACGCGTCTCGCCTGCCTGCTTGTCGACGCGACCGACGGCACCGTCCGCTGGACGACGCCCTTCGGGCAGCGCGGCCCGACGGTCAACGCCGCGACGCCGCTGGTGCTCCCGGGGGGTCGCCTCTTCCTGACGGCGTCGTACGGGATCGGCAGCGTCTGTGCGGTCTTCGACCGCGCGGGGATCACGCCGGTGTGGCAGGGTGTCGAGCCCCTCGCCTCGCAGTATTGCACGCCGATCCAACTCGACGGCAGCCTGTACTGCGTCGACGGTCGTGACGATCTGCCGCCCGCCGCGCTCGAGTGCGTCGATGCCGCGACCGGCCGCCTGCGTTGGACCGAACCGTCGGTCGGCTACGGCACGCTGATCGCCGCCGACGGCAAGCTCGTGGTCGCGCAGGCCGACGGGACGATTCTGCTGGTCCGCGCCGATCCCGAGCGGGCCGACGTGCTGGCCCGGGCTCGTCCGCTGCGCGGCACGGTCCGTGCGCTGCCGGCGCTCTCGGCCGGCCGGCTCTACCTGCGTGACGAGCGCGAACTGGTCTGCCTCGATCTGGCGCCGTGACCGGGCACGTGCCGATCGCTCAACGCGCGCGATGGGTGCCGCCGCGGGCGATCCAGCCGCGGACGCGGCCCGCGATGTCGCTGGCGTACCGTTCGTCTTTGCCGAACTCCAGTCCTGCCACCCGGTCCCACAACGGGCGGGCGGCCATGCCGAGCTCCTCGACCGATGCCAGGGCCGCGAATCGCACGTCCAGGTCGCCATCGTCGATGAGTGCAGCGAGGGCCGTCAGGCCGGGCTCCGCCGCCCCGCAACGGACGAGCCAGCGGGCCGCTGCGATCCGCACCACCGGATCCTGATCGTCGAGCAGCGGCGTGAGCGTGGTCACGGCGGCGGCCGTGTCACCGTGCCGGACCGCCGACCACCCGACCCCCGACGCGGCCCAGAACCGGATCGCCGGATCCGCTGACGCGAGGCTGGCCATGAAGCGATCGGGCGCGTGGCCGGCACCGACGTCCCACGCGACATCGAGCAGCGCGTCATAGCGGGCCGCTGCAGCCTCCTCGGCCGCGGTCCCCTGCGGCGGATGGAACACGGCCCATTCGCTGCCCGCCGAGGCGGCCTCCCGTCGCAGGATCGGCTCGGGCAGGATGCCGGTGTCACGGGTCGCGCGCATCCAGTCGCGGAGGCTGGCGCGCAGCCGCTCGAGGTCCGCCGCGTGCGCGGGATCGGCCGCCAGATCGTGCACGCCGTCAGGATCGGTGACGACGTCGTAGAGCTCCTCGACAGGCCGCGTCGCGCGCGAGAACCACGCGGCACCGGGCGGCAGCGTCCCCGCCGCGCGTGCCGCCCGGAGTTCTCCGGTGATCGGCACGCCGTCGGCGTAGGGCGGCAGGTCGTCCCCGTCCAGCCACGGCAGGATGTTCCGCACGTACCGCAGCCGTCGCTCGCGCACGGTGCGTCCGAAACCGGAGACGGCATCCATGCGGTCGCGGGCGCCGATGACGACCTGGGCCGCTCGCGCGTGGGGCCCGAGGACGCTGTGGCCCTCCATCCAATCGGGGATCGGCACGCCCGCAAGGTCGAGCGCGGTGGGGCCGAGGTCGAGCAGGCTCACGAGTGCGTCGGTCGTCGCTTGGGCCGCCTCGTGGCCCGCCCGGTCCGCGAACCGCGACGGCACGCGCACGACGAGGGGCACGCGCAGGCCGTGTTCGTTGAGGGACCGCTTCCCGTGAGGGATTCCCTCGCCGTGATCGCCCCAGAAGAACACGATCGTGTCGTCTTCGAGCCCGTCGGCGGCGAGTTCGTCGAGGAT
>DNLZ01000481.1:0-2832 GCA_003488325.1 Planctomycetaceae bacterium | reverse complement strand
CCGGGTCGTGCCGTTCTGCCGGGTCGATCTCCCGCCGGGCCTCTGCGAGCTTGTCCTCGAACAGCCCGCTTTCGTGCGTGACGCCGAGGTTGAAGACGGCGAAGAACGGCTGCCGCGGATCGGGGCGATGGCGCCAGTGTGCCTTCGCGTTCGACTCGTGCCATCCCGGATCGAACGTCGCGGAGAGGTTGTAGTCGGTCTTGGCGGCGTTCGTGCAGAACCACCCGGCGTCGCGCAGGAGCCGAGGAAAGCCGACAAGGTGGCGGGGCGGTGTTGCACGGCAGCGCATCGGCAGGCTCCCGAGTGTCGTGGGCATGACACCCGTGATGATCGCGCTGCGCGACGGCGCACAGACCGGCGCCGCGGAGAACGCATGGTCGAAGCGGAGGCCGGCTGCCGCCAGCGAGTCGATCCGCGGCGTGCGTGCCGGACCACCGTAGCAGCCGAGCGTCCCGGCGGAGATGTCCTCCGCGGAAATCCAGAGGATGTTGGGCCGTCCCGCCGGAGACGCGGGGATGTCGGCGGCACGTCCGGATGAGGACAGGAGCGCGACGAGCGCGAGCCACGCGAGCGGGCCGAGGACGTCGGAGCCAAGGCGCTGGGACATGTCAGCCTCCGGGGGCGATGCGGCGTCGGGCACGCACGACGTTCGAGCGCATCCCCACCCAGCCTGCCGGGGCATCGCTCCGGCAGAACCGCTATCGGCCCTAGCGAACGGCGCGTGGCGTCGAGACGTTCCCGCCGCCACCCCCAAAATACCCACGGGACTCGATGAGCGTCGCGACCTCCGGAACGACGAGATCCCGCCAGGCGGGATCGCCGGAGCAGATGCGACTGCGGACATCCTCGCTCGAATAGGTGCGGAGCGTCGCCGGATCGAACGGCAGCGGCTGGATGAGGCCGTTGGCACGCAGGTGCTCGAGCAGGTGGGTGAGGTGGGGGGCGACCCGCAGCATGTCGGCCGTCACGATGCTGCCGTCGATCGCGTCGCGGGTCGGCTGCACGTAGAGCCGCACGCCGTGCGTGAAGAGCCGGCCGAAGGCCTCGAGGATGCCGCCCGGGAGCCTGCGATAGTGCGCCTCGTTGAAGAGCTCCCGCAGGAGCGGCACGCCGAGGACGAGGCCCGTGCGCGTGACGTGGCGGGCCGCGAGGTATTCGCCGAGGTCGTGGAAGGCGCCGAGGTCGCTGACGAGCACGAACATGCCCGCGGCAGCGAGCAGGTCGACGCGGGCGAGGAAGTCCGCGTCGTCGGTCTGGCCGCGATCGCGGAGGTTGTTCATGGTGATCTCCATGAGCTCCCGCACCTCGCCCGGATCCCCCTCGGCATCGGCCGCGAACGCCTCGCCGGCAAGCCGCATCATCTCGAGATTGAGCTTCGTGACCGGCGCGAAGCGGCCGCGTTCCACGAGCACGCGCGTGTGCCGGATGGCCTCGGAGGCCAGCAGCGGCGTGCCCGTCGTGTCGAAGAGGAGCGCCGGCGTGAATCCCGACCGCACGAGGTGCAGGCCGAGCAGCCGGTTGTCGACGCCGGCGAAGGCGGGGCCGCGCACGCCGATCCAGTCGATCTCCAGCCGATCCCGGCCGACCTCGTCGAGGAGCACCTCGACGAGCTTCTTGGGATCGCGCCACAGATTGAGCGCGCCGTGGAGGAAGTTGACCCCGAGCCGGCCCACGGCCTCCTGCTGCAGGGCGTTCGTGGAGTCGAGCAGTCGCGTGTGCAGGACGACGTCGCTCGGCTCGGTGCGGAATGCGTGCTGGAACCGCACGCCGAGCCACGCATGGCACTCGTTGGTGCCCGAGTAGGAGCGGGCGGCCGCCGTGTCGGCGAAGGCGAAGAATCGCGTCCGCTCGCCGCGCGACGCGTCGAGTCGCTCGCGCAGCAGGCCGTACTCATGGTCGAGCATCTCGAGGACGCGTTCGCGCGAGACGTAGCGGGGCGCCCTGCCGTAGATCGCGTCGCTGAAGGTCATGTCGTACGCCGACATCGTCTTGGCGACGGTGCCCGCGGCGCCGCCGACCGAGAAGAACCAGCGGGCGACCTCCTGGCCGGCGCCGATTTCCGCGAAGGTGCCGTAGACCGCCGCGTCGAGATTCAGGGCGAGGGCACGTTGGGCCGTGGGATCCACGCTGCCATGCATGGGGAGAAGACCTGTGCGGAGACCGCTCGACCGTGGTACCGTACCGACGGTGGCCGCCGCGAACCCGGACGGCCCTCGTTTCGTAGTATGGTGGCGCGCCATCGTGATGAATCGGTGAGCGCCGTGAACGGGAGGACGGCCCATGGCGGCGGGTGACCGGCTCCGTGCCGAACGGCAGATTCTGGGGTCGACCGTCTCCTACATGCACCACGGCATCGACGTGGGTGACGGCACCGTCGTCCACGCCCGACCGCACGATTTTCGGCGGCCGTTCGCCGGTGGCGGCGTGGTGCGGACGAGTCTCGAGGCCTTCGCCGGCGGATCGCCCGTGTGGACGGTGACGGAACCGGCGGCGGCCTTCCCGGGGGAGGAGGTCGTGCGGCGGGCCCTCTCGTACGTCGGCCGTCCGGGCTACTGTCCGGTCGTCGACAATTGCGAGCACTTCGCGACCTGGTGTGCGACGGGCCGACGGGCGAGTCGGCAGATCGACCTCATCGCCCACCGGATGTCGGGTGCGGCGACCCGCGTCGTGGCTGCGGTCTCCACGCGGTCGGTGGGCGGCCTGGCGATCCGGACGGCCGTGGGCACGACCGTCAGGGCCGGACTGCGGGCGCTCGTCCCCACGGCGATCGTCGGCGAGGTGGCGGCACTGGCCGCGGAGTGGCGGGCACACCGCAACGGCCGGTCGGCGCAG
>DNLZ01000220.1:1339-4825 GCA_003488325.1 Planctomycetaceae bacterium | reverse complement strand
CTGGCGGCGGAACTCGGTGCCAGGTCGATCTCGACCGAGCCCGGCGGCGAGGTGCAGCCGGGGCAGACCCGGGACGAGGCGCTGGCGATCTTCCTCGACGAGATCGGGCCCGTCCTCGAGGTCGCAGCCGCGTGCGGCGTGGCCCTGCTCGTGGAGCCGGAGCCGGGCCTGCTGATCGAGCGGTTCGGGGAGTACCTCGACTTCGCGTCACGTCTCGACCACCCGTCGCTCGGGCTCAACTTCGACGTCGGCCATGCCTTCTGCGTGAGTGAGGATCCGGCCGAGTGGGTGCCGCGGATGAAAAGCCACACCCGGCACTACCACGTGGAGGACATCGCGGCGACTCGCGTGCATCACCATCTCGTGCCGGGCGAGGGGGCGATCGACTTCGCGGCCGTGCTCCGCGCGATCGCGGCCTGCTCGCCCGACGCCTGGGTGACCGTCGAGCTCTACCCCTACCGGGACCGCCCCGACGAAGCGGCCCGGGCCGCCCGCGAGCACCTGCTCGCCGTCGCGAACGCCGCGGGCGTGGAGCTCGCCTGACATGGCGGCACGTGCGACGACGCTCGACTGGATCAGGCTCCTGCGGCTGCCCAACCACGCGACCGTCGTCGCCGACGTGGCGGCCGGATATCTCGTCGCGGCGGGCCTGCGCGGTGACCTCGCGTGGCCCGGGCCGGAGGCGTGGTGGGCGATCGGCGCCGGGGTGGCGCTCTACGCGGCCGGCATGGTGCTCAACGACGCCTACGACCTCGACATCGACCGTACGGAACGCCCCGAGCGCCCGCTGCCACGCGGCGTCATCACGCGCTCCACCGCGTTCGCGGCGGGCGGCATCCTGCTCGTGGTCGGCGTCGCGGCGGCGTGCGGCGCGGCCTTCGCGAGCGCATCGCCCTGGCCGGCATTCGTCGGCGCCGGGCTGGTGCTCGCCATCTGGTCCTACGACTCCGGACTGAAGGCGACCGGCTGGGGCCCCGTCGCGATGGGCATCTGCCGCGCGCTGGCCTGGCTGCTCGGCCTCACCGCGGGCGGCGGCCCGGACGGCCCCCAGTGGCTCCTGCCGCTGGGCATGGGAACGTACGTCGCCGGCATCACGACCTTCGCCCGGGACGAGGCCCTGACCGTTCGGGGGCCCGGGCCGGAACGCGCCGCACGTGGTCCCGACCGCCTCACGCTGCGTCTCGGTGCGGCGGTGATGGCCGCCGGCCTCGTGCTCTCCGCCATGCCTGTCTGGCGTCTCTTCCGAGATGCCATGCCGCTGCCGGGCACCTCCCTGCCCGTATCGAACTGGCTGCTGCTCTGGGGGATCATCTCCGCGTCGATCCTCGTCCGATCCTTCCCGGCACTCGTCTCCCCCTCGCCAGCCCCCATCCAGGCGGCCGTCGGCAACGCGATCCTGTCGATCATCACGCTCGACGCGATCCACGTTCTGGCGGAGTGCGGTGAACGCTGGGCCTTCGTCATCCTGTCCCTGCTCGTCGTGCCCGTCGTGGGCAGGCGTCTCGTGCCGCCGACGTGAGCCGACGACGCCCGATCGCGGTCGCTGCCGTCGTCACACCCGCCCATCCGAGGCCCCGCCCATGCGACTCGGCTTCAGCACGAACACGCTCGCGGACGTCGATCCCGCGATGGTGCTGCCGACGCTCGCGGAACTCGGCTACGAATCGCTGGCCATCACGCTCGACCGACACGTCCTCGATCCGTTCGCACCGGACGTCGCCGCGGAGCTCGCGCGATGGCGGCAGTCACTCGCGGCCGCCCGCATGCGGTGCGTGATCGAGACGGGCGCCCGACACCTGCTCGACCCGCTGGTCAAACATGAGCCCACGCTCGTCTCCGGCAACGCCGCCGCGCGGGGTCGTCGCAGTGACCTGCTCGTGCGTGCGGTCGACGTGGCCTGCGATCTCGACGCGGACTGCGTCTCGCTCTGGGCGGGCGTCGTCCGGGACGCCGCTCCAGCGGCCGTCCTGTGGGAGCGGATCACGACGGCGTTCCACCCGGTGCTGGCTCATGCGGCCAGGCGTGGGGTGCGACTCGGCTTCGAGCCGGAACCGGGCATGTTCATCGACACCCTCGACCGCTGTGATGAACTGCGCGACCGTCTGGGTCGTCCCGCCCACCTGGGCCTCACGGTCGATCTCGGCCACCTCGAGTGCATGGGGGAGCGTCCGGCGGGGGCCCGCCTCGGCGCGCGGGCCCGCGACGTCGTCAACGTGCACGTGGACGACATGCTGGCCTGCCGTCACGAGCATCTCCCTCTCGGCGCGGGGGACGTCGACTTCGCGGCCGCGCTCGACGCCCTGACGGCCGGCGGTTACCGCGGCGGCCTCCACGTCGAACTGCCTCGGCAGTCGCACCGATGGCTCGACACCGCTCGCCGATCGGCCGCCTTTCTGCGTCCGCTGCTCGGGGACTGACTCCGGGGCCTCACACCCACTCCGGCGGCGGCTCGACCGCGTCGGCGGCCCGGCGACCTGCGTCCGCCCTGCCGGAACCCGCGAGGCGGCTGGGGGCCTCGAGCGTCATGTCGGCGTCGCAGGTGATCTGGCACGAGAGCCGCAGCCCCGGCGTACCGGCGACGCCCTTCGCCGCGAGCACGTCCCGCTCGGCCTTCGTCATGCGTCCCGGCTCGCCTGCCGAGAACACGACGCGGCACGTCGTGCAGCGGGCGACGCCGCCGCAGGAGTGCAGCTGGTCGATGCCGCACTCGTCCTCCAGGGCGTTGACCAGACGCTTGCCGGCCGGCACCTGGAACGTCCCCACCCCGGTCACCGTGATGTTCGGCATCGCATGATCCCTCTAGGTGCCGGCCGCGGCATTGGCGGGAGCCGGCTTGGGCTTGGGCGTCTTGTCGTCGAGGTTGGCCGTGAGATCCTCGGCGGTGAGCATCGACGGCACGCCCCCCTCCGGAACCTCCAGGCCGCTCGTCCACATCAGCGCGTTGAGCATGAGGCGGCGAAAATCCTCGTTCTCCCAGCTGGCATGGAAGTGTGCGCCGGTGCAGCCGAAGCCGCGTCCACCGGCGGGGCGCTCGTAGGCCCACGCGAGCACCTCGCGCGAACCCTTGTTGCCCCGCACCGTCGGATTGTTGCTGTGCGGACCATCGGGACGTTCGCGCGTCGCGTCGGGCGGCACGGCGGTGAGAATGTCGGTCAGACCGGTCTTCGGCTCGCGAAATCGCATGTGGTAGTACCACTCGTCGTTGATCTCGAAGGGCTTCACGCCGCGGCAGATCGGATGGCCCTCGGCCAGACGCGTCTGGGCGAGCATCCAGTGCGGATTCACCGACCAGTTCGTCTCGAAGTAGCCGCCGGTCCAGTCGAGGAATTCCGGCCCGCCTTTCTCCTTGGGCACCTCCACCGCGTAGTGGAGGCAGGCGACGCCCACGCCCCGCTTCGCCAGCGCGTCGATCTGCGCGAGCCGGTTGCTCTGCACCACGGGGTGCCCGTTGCCGCCGTCGGCGAAGAAGAAGATCGCATCGGCGTT
>DNLZ01000220.1:0-1022 GCA_003488325.1 Planctomycetaceae bacterium | reverse complement strand
TCGAATGCCGTGGGATCGGTGGGCCAGCCTCCCGTGTGCACCGCCGTCACGAGCTCGGGCATGGCGTGCGGCGCCGTGAAGCCGTCGAGGCACTTCTCGAGGAGCATCACCCCGGCGCGGTGCTCGTGCTGACCCGGGCCGTGGCTCGGCCGACCCGCGACCATCACGAGCTTCTTCCGGCCGTCGGCGAGCTTCAGCCGCTTCAGACGGATGTCCTTGAACTCCACCTTCATCGGCGGCCCGGCATGCACCTGCAGCGCGAGCACGCCCTCGAGCGACCGCTTGTCCACCTGGTCGTCGGTCGTTTCCGACATGAGCTGCCCGTTGATGAAGTGCTGGAGCCGCGGCCCCTTGGCGACGATGCGATAGTCATTCCAGTCCCCGAGACGGATGCCCTCCTGGAGCTTCGCTGCGTCCCCGATCGGCTCGCCGGGCCGCTTCTCGCCATCCGCCCCGATCGTCACCCGCTGTCCCCGCAGGCAGAGGATGCCGCGACCCCGCTCCTCGTAGAGAATTCCCGAGAACTTCGTGCCCGACTCGAAATCGGCCTGATACCCGCCGACCACGAAGTCGCCGAAATCGCGACTGCGGTACTGGATGCCACTGTTGCCACCGGTGAGTCGGTACTGGAGCGTGAGCTCGAAGTCGTCGAGCAGGCCCTGCCGCCACACGAGGAACGTGTTGCCCTTGGTGGGCTTCTCGGCGGTGGTCTCCCCGACGATGGCGCCGTCCTCCACTCGCCAGAACTCCGGCTTGCCCTCCCAACCGTCGAGCGTCTTGCCGTCGAAGATCGGCACGAACGCGGCATCCCCCGGATCGGCGGCGACGACTCCTCGGGCCGACGTGACGCACGCACCCGCGACCAGCGCGCAGGCGAGACCAAGAAGCGAACCGCGTCCGACGCACGCGATGGCGGACCAGACTCGACGCGACACGTGGCATTCCTCCCGGAGGCGGGCACTCGGCGTGGGCGACAGTCGTCCGCCGCCAGAGCCACCCTCGGGGCGAAGTGTATCGCGCCG
>DNLZ01000416.1 GCA_003488325.1 Planctomycetaceae bacterium | reverse complement strand
CTCGTCGGCGGCCTGCTGACGGTTCTCGGTCTCGGATGTGTCGGGCCCTGGCTGACCGTTGCCGGAGTCCGCGGCAGCATCCGTTTCGAGCGTCGACGCTGTCGTGTCGGTGAGACGATCGAGGCGATCGTGACGACGTTCGGCCGGTCGGGCATGCGCGGCCTCGGCATTGTCGACGGCGAGACCGGCGCGTCGCTCGGACCGCTGGACGCGTCGCCCGGAGGCGATCGCCGTCTCGTGCTGAGGCCAGCCGCACGGGGCCGGTTTCCCCGCATGCCACCCGCCGTCGAGTCGGATGCGCCCTTCGGGCTCGTCAGGGCCCGAAGGGCGCTCGAGGTCGATCGCCCCGTCGTCGTCTGGCCGATCACGGTCCCGGTCCGGTTTCCGGCGGCACTCGTGGACGCGGTGCGCCACGGCCGCGAAGTCAGCGATCGCGTGGCCGGCACCGCCGGAGACGTCCTCGGCGTCCGCCCGTATCGGCGCGGTGATACCGTCCGCGCGATCCACTGGGCCCACACCGCGAGACAGGATGCCGTCATGGTTTGCGAGCGACCCGGTGTCGGTGGTCCGACGGTGCGCGTCATCGTCGATCGGCTCGCCCCGCCCGGCTTGTCCGACGCCGTGTGGTCCCGGACGCTCGATGCGCTCGTGGCGACGGCCGCGAGCCTCGTCGAGTCGTGGGTGCCCCGCGGCATCGCCGTCGATCTGGAGTGGGCGGGTTCCGCGATCCATCGGCCGCGAACCCGGCGCGGACTGGAGGCGGCGCTCGACGCCCTCGCGTGTCTCGAGCCTGCGACCCGCGCCGACGACGTCGCGCACCCGGTTCCGTCGCAGCCACGCCCGACCGACCTCGACATCTGCCTGACGACACCTGGCCGTCGGGCCTCGTTCACCGGCACCCGGGCCCGTGCGCTCCGCGCGGCGGGAGGATGGCATCCGCGACTCCTCGTCATGGTCGATCCATCCGGTGCGGACCTGGACCGCGCCCCGCGGGGCATGCGTCGTGAGGACGAGATCGAGCTCGTCCTGCCGATCGACCGCCCCGCCGCCACCCTCGATCGCCTCCTTGCCGAGATCGGCCATGATCCTGATGCACCCCGGTCGTGATCCGATCCGGCCCACGGCGGCGGATTTGGGCATCGCAGGCTGGGCGACGCTCATGACCGCGCTCGTCGTCGAGCAGATGGTGGAACTGCCGCCCGATGCGTCGCCGTGGTGGGCGCTCGTCGGCGCGGCAGGCTGGTCGCTGTGGGCGATCGGACTGCGTCAGGCGGTCGTCCGGATCCCATCGCGGTGGCCGTCGCGGCGCCGCGCCGCCGTCGTCTGGCTGAGCGGAGCATGGGCCTTCGTGCCACCCGTGGCGGCGACCCTGCTGACCGCCGCCCTCGCCACGCCGACGTTTGCGGGCGGGGAGGGGGCGAGTCCCGAGGGCATCCTGCTGGCGGTGCTGCGCGGAATGCTGCTCGTCGGCGTGGTCGTGGGGACGGCGTGCACGCAGACGGCGTTCACGATCGGAGCGACCGTGTTCCTCGTGACATTGTCCACGGTCGTCGTCGATCACCCGGCGGTCGGCATCGCCACGGCGTGGTACGCGCTGGCGGCCTCCTGCTGGCTTGCCACACGTCGGCGTCGGGCGCCCGTCGCGGCCCATGGTCCACCGACATCCGTCCGTCACCGCGTCGCGGTGCGACCGGCTGTCCTCATCGCGCCGCTCGCCGTGGCCGCGATCGTGGGCGCGTTGGGTGGCAGGCACGACCCCACGGGGCGTGCGATCGCCGGCTGGATGCCTTTTTCCGGCGGTGACTCGTGGGCGTTCCCGTGGGCGCGGGACGGGATCGGCGACGGCGAGAACCTCGTGGCCGCTCGCGAGACGCCCCAGGCGACGGGGCCCGTCGATTCGCACCTGTTCCTGACCAGCCACCAGCCGTCCCTCTTCGACATGTTCGACGACCTGTACGGCGAGCCTCCGAAGCCGCAGGCCGACCGTCGGCAGCGCGCCATCGCACTCGACCTCCCGCTCGAACAGCGGCCGCGCGGGGACCAGCACTTCGCCGACAGCGCCCACGCCGGACGCACCTTCTCGACGGTCCGCCGCCCCTCACGCCGCCGCCGACCCGCCTCGGACATCGCCGCCCGCGCCGTCGTGTCGGTGACCGGACCGATGCCAGTGCACCTGCGGCTCGAGGTGTTCGACCACTTCGACGGGAGGGACTGGTGGCCGGCGGGGACGGTGGATGGCCCGTCCTCCCTCGCGCACGTTGGTGGTGACTGGATGGAGTGGACCGGCGCGCCGGCGAGGCCGTCCAACGCCGCGCCCGATCTGCACGATGTGGTGGTGGGGACGCTGCGCACGCCCACGCTCCCGCTGCCAACGCAGCCTGTCCGCCTGCGGATCGACCGCATCGATCGGGCCGATTTCTTTCGCACGCCCGCCGCCGAGGTCGCCACGCTCGACGGCGTCGACGTCCCCGCCGGCACCACGGTCCAGGCACTGAGTGCCGCCGGCGGGATCGATGCCGCGCACTGGCCGACCGTGCGCCCGGCCCACACGACCGATGACGTGCCCGGGTGGGTCCGCGACCTCGTCGTCGAGTGGCAGCTTCCGGTCGGAGGTGACGTGACGGACGACTTTTTTGCCGCCTCGCGCGTCGTCGCCGAACTCTCCCGCCGCTGCACGCTCGATCCGGATGCCGTGCTGCCGGCAGAGTGCCCCGACACGCTGCGTCACTTCCTCGTCGAGTCACGTCGCGGTCCGGCGTTCTGCTTCGCGGGTGCCGCCACGCTCCTGCTCCGCGCCTGCGGCTACGACTCCCGCCTCGCCGGCGGTCTCTACCTCGACGGGACGCGTCGTGACGCGCGTTCCAGACGCGTCGTCGCAGGCACCGAAGACGCCCACGTCTGGGCCGAGGTGGCCGATCGATTCGGCCGGTGGATTCCCGTGGAGGCGACTCCGGGGTTCTCGCTGCGTGGGACGGCCATTCCCTGGTGGCGAAGGATGCAGGCGCTCTTCGACATGCGGCCGGTCACGGATCATGTGCCGTTGTTCGCCCTGCTTGGGATGGTCGGCCTCACGATCGCCCTCGTGCGGATCTGGCGTGACCTCGCCGACGCACTGGCCACGCTCTCGTGGCGGGTGTCGATCGGTCGACGAGACACCTGTCCCCTCGCCGTCACCTGGCGGCTCGTCGAGTGGAGAGCCTGGCTTGCCGGATGCCCGCGGCCGGCACACGAGACGGCGCGAGGCTGGTATGTCGAGGCCTGTCGTGATCCCGGCGGCTCCTCCGCCGTCGGATTCGTGTCCGCGCTCGAGACCGTGGCGTACGGGCCGCGGACGACGTGCCGGGACCGGGTCGCGCACCTGCGGATCGCCCGCGATGCGGCGACGACGCTCACGCGGGCGAGGCTGCGGGCCGGGCGTGCCGCCACCACGCCCACGCGCCGCCGCCTCGCGTGGCATCGCGAACGGATGCCCCTCC
>DNLZ01000042.1:2039-2680 GCA_003488325.1 Planctomycetaceae bacterium | reverse complement strand
GATGCCAAGCGGGTCGATACGACGGGCCTGGTGGTGATGCCCGGCCTCGTCGACACGCACAGCCATGTCGGCGGCGGGCAGGGGGGCGACGGCAGTGGCCCGGTGCAGCCCGACGTGCGGATCCTCGACTCGATCAACGTGCGTGACGCGGGGTTTCGGAAGTGCCTCGCCGGAGGACTCACGACCCTCAACATCATGCCCGGGTCGGGCCACCTGGCGAGCGGCCAGACGGTCTACGTGAAGCTCCGCCGGGCCGACACGATCGACGAGCTGCTCTACCGGGACGCCGAGGGCCGTGGGCTCGGCGGCCTCAAGATGGCCAACGGCACCAACTCTCAGAAGGAGCCGCCGTTTCCCGGCACCCGCGGCAAGTCGGCGGCGGTCGTACGGCAGAAGTTCGTCAAGGCGCTCGCCTATCGCGACAAGCTCGCCGAGGCCGCTGGGGATCCCGAGAAGCGTCCCGACCGCGACCTCGAACTCGAGGCCCTCGTGGACGTCCTCGAGAAGCGGAAGATCGTCCACCACCACTGCCACCGTGCCGACGACATCATGACGGTGCTCAGGCTGCGCGATGAGTTCGGCTTCGACGTCGTGCTCCATCACGTGAGCGAGGCCTGGAAGGTGGCCGCCGCACTCGCCAA
>DNLZ01000042.1:0-1647 GCA_003488325.1 Planctomycetaceae bacterium | reverse complement strand
TCAACGGCGCCGCGCTCGAGGCCGCGGGCGTGCCGTGCGCGCTCCACACCGACGACCCCGTCACCGACTCGCGGCTCTTCCTGCGGACGGCGGGGCTGGCGGTCCGGGCGGGGATGTCTCGGGACAAGGCGCTCGAGGCACTCACGCTCGCCGGCGCGAGGATGCTCGGGCTCGGTGACCGGATCGGTTCGCTCGACGTGGGCAAGGACGCCGACGTGATCGTGCTCTCGGGGGATCCCTTGAGCGTGAAGACGAAGGTGCTGCAGACGTTCGTCGAGGGGCGGAAGGTCTTCGACCGTGACGACCCCGAGGACCGTCTGTTCGCCGTCGGTGGATTCGGCGCGAGCCGCGACCAGAAGGCCGAGCCGTGCTGCATCGGGCCCGCCATGGGGACGCTCCGATGAGGCTCTCCCAATCGCGTCGCCCCGACTCTTCAGCGGCTCTTCTGGTGGCGGCCGCCGTGGTCGCGCTCACGGCGGGAGCGGCGCCGGCCGCCGACGTGGTCGTCGTGCGTGGCGACGTCCTGCACACCATGGCCGGCCCCCCGATCACCGATGGCGTGGTCGTGATCGAGGACGGCACGATTCGCGCGGTGGGGCCGGCGGCCACGACGCCCCTTCCGGCTCATGCCAAAGTGCTGCGGGGAGCCGTCGTGACGCCGGGCCTCGTCGATGCGCACAGCGTCGTGGGGCTCGCGGGCCACCTCAATCAGCCGCAGGACCAGGACCAGCTCGACACCGCCGAGGCGATCCAGCCCGAGCTCCGGGCACTCGACGCCTACAACCCGCAGGAGCGCCTGATCGAATGGCTGCGGGGTTTCGGCATCACGACGATCCACACCGGGCACGGCCCCGGCGCGCTCGTCTCGGGGCAGACGATGGTGGTGAAGCTCGCGGGCACCACGGTGGAGGAGGCCGTGCTCGTGCCGACGGCGATGGTGGCGGTGACGCTCGGAGATGCGGCGCGGCGGAATGGCGGCGACGGTGACACGAAGTCGCCGGGCACCCGCAGCAAGGCGGTGGCGATGCTCCGTGCGGAGCTCGTGAAGGCCCAGGAGTACCGGCGCAAGCGGGCGCACGCCGACGCGGCGAAGCAGCCCGACGTCGACCTCGGCCTCGAGACCATGGCCCGCGTTGTCGACGGCACGCTGCCGCTGCTCGTCACCGCCGACCGTGCCCATGACATCGCCTCGGCGCTGCGGATCGCGGAGGAGTTCGACATCCGGGTGGTGCTCGACTCGGCCGCCGAGGCGTATCTGCTCACCGACCGCATCAAGGCGGCCGGCGTGCCCGTGATCGTGCATCCGACGATGCGTCGGGCGGGCGGGGGCGGCGAGACGGAGAACCTCAGTTTCGAAAACGCCGCCACGCTCCGGGCGGCCGGCATTCCCGTCGCGCTGCAAAGCGGCTACGAGTCGTACGTGCCCAAGACGCGGGTCGTGCTCCTGGAGGCGGGCCTCGCGTCGGCGCATGGACTGACGTTCGAGCAGGCCCTCGCCGCAGTGACGATCGACGCGGCGACGATCATCGGTGTGGCCGACCGGGTGGGCTCGCTCGCGGTCGGGAAGGACGGCGACGTCGCGATCTATGACGGCGATCCCTTCGAGTACACGACCCACTGCACGGGCGTCCTGATCGACGGCGTCGT
>DNLZ01000222.1:8379-17001 GCA_003488325.1 Planctomycetaceae bacterium | reverse complement strand
CGGACGGGCGTCGCCGCAGGACGTGCTGGCTCCGACGCATGTGCCTGCCCACCATCCTCGGGACCCGCGGCAGCGGCCGGGGCCGCGCGCCACGTGGGTGACTCCCCCGGCGCGCACAGCGCGGCGATCACGCGACCCACGAGCACGGTCTCACCGGCGCTCGGCGCGTCCGGCGCGAGATGCAACACGCCTCCGTCGACGGCCTCGACCTCCTGGGTCGCCTTCTCTCCCTCGAGCATGAAGAGGGGCTCGCCCGGCACGACCACCGCGCCCGGCTCCTTGAGCCAGCCGGCGAAGACGCCCTCCTCCATCGCCCAGCCCAGCCGGGGAATCGTGACGTCGGCGGCCATCAGGTCTCGCGCCTCCAGGTGCAGGGCGTCATTCGGCCACGAGCGCCCGCAGGGCCCGCTCGATCGCCGCCGCGTCGGGCACCACCTCGGCCTCGAGCACGGGAGCGTAGGGCGTCGGCGACGGCACGCCGCACAGCCGGCGCACGGGTGCGTCGAGGTCGTCGAAGCCTCGATCCGCGACGAGCGCGGCGATCTCCGCCGCGAGGCCGCAGGGCCCGGCCGGCTCGTCCACGACGAGCAGCCTCCCCGTCTTCGCCACGGAGGCGAGGATCGTGTCGGCGTCGAGCGGCGCCACCGTGCGCGGGTCGATCACCTCCACGCTCGCACCGTCCTTCGCCAGGGCCTCGGCCGCAGCGAGGCAGAGGTGGTTCATCCGGCCGACGGCCACGACGGTGGCGTCGGTGCCCGGGCGGGCGATCCGTGCGCGGCCGAACGGGATCTCGAGGTCGCCCTCCTCGACCGGCCCCTTGAGCTGCAGCAGCTCCCGGTGCTCGAGGAAGAACACGGGGTCGTCGCCGCGGAGCGCGTGCGTCAACAGCCCCTTGGCGTCGCGCGGCGTCGACGGTACCACGACCCGCAGCCCCGGCACCTGCGCGAGCATGCCGTAGTAGCTGCCCGAATGGTGCGTGGCCGCGGAGTGGCCGATGCCGATGCAGCCGCGGAGCACCAGCGGCATCCTCAGACGGCCGCTCGACATGAACTGCACCTTCGCGATCTGGTTGACGATCTCGCCCCAGCCGTCGAGCAGGAAATCGAGGAACATGAAGTCGACGACCGGCCGCGCACCGGCCATCGCGGCCCCGCACGCCAGGCCGGTGAAGCCGCGCTCGCAGATCGGCGTGTCGCGGAGCCGGTCGGCGCCGTACTTCGCAAAGAGGCCGGCCGTGGTGCGGAAGTTGCCGCCGCGCCGCCCGATCCCCTCGCCGAGCACGAAGATCGCAGGGTCGGCGGCCATCGCCGACTCGAGCGCCTCGAGCGTGGCCTGGATGAACGAAAGCGGCCGGGCTGAGGGATCCGCCGCCGGCTCCCGCACCGCGCGCGGGCTCGCGTAGACGTGCGTCGTGGCGTCGACCGCGGTGGGGGGCGGGGCGGCCTCGGCCTCGGTCCGGCCGCGGGCCACCTCGTCGGCCACCTCGCGCTCGACGGCGTCGAGCTCGGCTGACGCGATGCCGTACTCCGCCTCGAGTCGGCGTCGGAGGGAGGCGATCGGGCAGCGCTCCTTCCACGCCGCCACGTCCTCGCGGGTGCGGTAGTCGAAGTCCCCCATGCCCTCCGCGTGGGCCCGCGTGCGGTAGGTCTTGCACTCGATGAGCGTCGCTCCCTCGCCGCCCCGCGCCCGCGCGACCGCCCGAGCCGCCGCGGCGTGCACGGCGAGCACGTCGTTGCCGTCGACCTCCTCGCCGGCGAGGCCGTAGTTGGCCGCCCGTCGTCCCACGTCGGGGATGCCGCTGGCCTCGCGGAATGGCACCTCGGTGGCGAACTCGTTGTTCTCGCAGATGAAGAGCACCGGCAGCTTCCAGATGGCCGCCATGTTGAGCCCCTCGTGGAAGGCGCCGTTGTTGACCGCACCGTCACCGAAGAACGCGGCCGCCACGCCGCCATTCCCGGCGAGCTTGAAGGCGTAGCCGCCGCCGGCCGCCTGGAGGATGCAGGGGCCGACGATGCCGCTCGTGCCCAGGAGGCCGATCTCCGGCGCGAAGAGGTGCATGCTGCCGCCGCGCCCCCGCGAGCAGCCGGTGGCCCGCCCGAAGAGCTCGGCGATGAGCGATCCCGGGGCGAGACCCTTCGCCAGCGCGTGGCCGTGGCCGCGATGGGTGCTGAACACCACGTCGGTGGGCTCGAGGTGGGCGCAGACGCCGGCGGCGATCGCCTCCTGCCCGACGTAGGTGTGGCACGCGCCGTGGATCAGTCCGCGCTGGTGGCAGCGGGCGAGCTCCTCCTCGGTGAGCCGGATCGTGAGCATCGCGCGGAAGAGCCCGAGCAGCGCCGGCCGGTCGAGCGCGGTTGTCGGCGCCGCGGCGCGATCTCCGCGGACCGGTCGTGCCGCCGCGGCCGAGAGTTCCCGTCTCGCGGTCATGCGTTCCCTCCCAAGCCTGCGTGGCCGATGCTGCCTCCGGCATTCATCGCGAGGTTGCCGCCGTCCATGGGGATGAGCGCGCCGGTGATCCATGCCGACGCGTCGGACGCGAGGAGCACGATCAGGCCCTGCACGTCCTCGGGACGGCCGAGCCGGCCGCGCGGAATGCCGGAGAGCCACTTCCGCTCGATCGCCGGATCGGCGGCGATCCGCGCCTCGAGCGCCGGGTTCCGCACCTGCGCCGGGAGGATCGCGTTGACCCGCACGCCGCCCCCGGCCCACTCCGTGGACAGTTCCCGGGTCATCTGGGCCACCGCCCCCATCGCCATGCTGTAGGCGATGTGGCCGCGGCCGAGCGCGGTGAGGCTGGCGAGGCTGCCCGTGTTCACGATCGACCCGCCCCCCTGCCTGAGCATCCGCACCCCGGCCTCGCGGCAGTGGGCGAATCGGCCCACGACGAGGTTTTCGAGCACCTCGCGGATCTGTGCGGACGTGAGCGCGAGCGGGTCGGCCAAAAGTCCCTCCCCCGCGATGTTGGCGAGAAAATCGACACGGCCGAACTCGCCGTCGATCCAGGTGAAGAGCCGCCGGGCCGCCTCCTCGTCCGACGTGTCGTGCACCCGCGGCACCCCCTTCCCGCCCGCCGCGGCGATCTCACGGGCGGTCGCCTGCAGGCCAGCCTCGTTGCGGTCGAGCATCACCACCGTCGCACCGTGGGCGGCAAGCGCGATGGCGGAGGCTCTGCCCATGCCGCTGGCGGCGCCCGACACGACGGCGAGCTTGGTGGAGAGATCGAAGAGGGATGCGGGGGAGTGATTCATCGTGGGGAGCGTGGGAGTGGGCCGGGCATCGGGACTGAGCGGGCGGTGAAGGGGCCTCGGTTGCGGGTGGGACTCAAAATCGCGTGTGGTGGGTGTGCGCGTTTTCAGGGGTGGGCCTGCGCGGCCGCGACGCGCCGCTCGACGAGCCACCAGGCGAGGACCGCCATCAGCATGCCCCACGCCATGACGCCGACCATCGGGCCGACACCGAAGCCGCCGATCATTTTGGGCGCGAAGATGCCGCCGATGTTGGCCACGGAATTGACAAGCGCGATGCCGGCCGCCGCGGCGACGCCGCCCAGGAAGAGCGAAGGCAGGGCCCAGAACACCGGCAGCACCGCCATCATGCCCGCCTGGGCGAGGCTGAGCCCGGCCAGCGCGACCCAGGGATTGGCCGACTTCCACGCCACGATCCAGCCGAGGGCCGCGGCGGTGAGCGTCCCGAGCACGATCAGGGCCCGTCGGCCGCTCGAGTCGGAGAGCCGGCTCACCAGCGGCATCGCGACGAGGGACGCGACCTGCGGCAGCGTCGAGAGCAGCCCGACCTGCCAGTAGACCGTGCCCGCACCCGCGCCGGAGGCGGCGAAGATCGGCTCGAAGGAGTCCTTGAGAAGCTTCGGAAGGTAGGCGCCGGTCGCGTTGGTGCCGATTGCCACGGCGAGGTAGAGACCGATGAGGACCCACACCCGCACGTCGGCCAAGGCCGAGAGCTTGTCGCTGCCCCCCGCCTCGATGCGGCGCGTGTCCTCCCGCTGCCGATCGGCCTCGAGCCACGCGCGCTCCTCGGCGGTGAGCCACGCCGCGTCCCGGGGTCCGTCCGGCAGGAGGAAGAGCACCGACACGCCGAGGAGCACCGACGGGATGCCCTCGATGATGAAGAGCCACTTCCAGCCGGCCATCCCCAGCACGCCGTCCATGCCCCCCATGATGAGCCCCGAGACCACGTTGCCGAGCAGCGAGGCCAACGGGATGGCGAGCATGAACCAGGCGACCACGCGGGCCCGCAGGGCGGCCGGGAACCAGGCCGTCATGTAGTAGACGATCCCGGGGAAGAAACCCGCCTCGGCCACGCCGAGCAGGATGCGGGCGGCGAAGTAGCTCACTGGACCGATCACCCAGGCCGTGAGCGTCGAGACGAGGCCCCACGAGATCATGATCCGCGCGATCCAGCGGCGGGCTCCGAACCGTCTCAGCAGCATGTTGCTCGGCACCTCGAAGAGCAGGTAGCCGAGGTAGAAGATGCCGTAACCCCAGTCGATCACGTTGTCGGAGAAGCCGACGTCCTCGACCATCCCCAGCCTGGCGAACCCGACGTTCGCCCGGTCGATGATGTTGAAGCCGTAGAGCACGGCCAGGAACGGCACGAGCCGCCAGATCGCCTTCCGCATCGTCCGCCGGCCGAGCGCGTCGTTCATGGCTGCCGTGCGGCCGCGGGCGCGACGAGGGCCAGCCCGCGCCCGTAGCCTCCACGCGTGCCGGCGATCTTGATCGGGGCGAAGAGGAAGTAGGCGTCGCGATCCGCGATCGCCTCGAGGCCGGTGAGCATCTCCACGACGACCAGCCCCTTCGTGCCTGCCAGCCAGTCGATCTCGCGCGACGTCGTCGGGTCGACACCCCCGAGCGTGGGTGCATCGGTGCCGATGCAGCGGATGCCCTGCTCCGCGAGGTAGGCCACCGCATCGGGCGCGACGGCGGGCCAGCCCTCGGCCGTGCCGGCGAGCGGCATCGTGAAGCATGGGTCCTGCGCCGGGGCGGCGGGCAGCGGCCGCAGCGTGCGATCGGTGTGCCCCGTGCGCACAAGCACCACCTCGCCGGCGCGGAACGGCCGTGTCGCCGCATGGCGCTCGAGCACCGCGCGCGTCACGAGCGGGCTTGCGGGCCTGCCCTCGGCGAACGTGGCCGTGCCGACGAGTGACCGCACGTCGACCACGTGCGCGGGCCCCATCATGTCGGCGAGGCTCGCCCCGGCCGTGCGCGCCGCCGATGTTCCGAGCGGGCCGTGTCGCTCCTCGAACGCGGCTACCGCCTCACGGATCGCCGGCTCCGCGGCGGTGATCTCGGCGCGATCCGCCGGCAGCGCGAAGCTCGGCAGCACGGCGTGAGTGCCCGCGAAACTGTCGAAGAGGTGGCCGAGTGCGAAGAACGGACCGCGCTCCTTCGAGAAGGCGTTGAGCACCTTGGCGACGTAGCGGGCCCCCTCCTCGCCCGCGGACCAGCCCGGCCAGACGACCGGCAGCTGCTCGTCGAGCGTGACCGAGAGATCGACGACGGCATGCGCCCGCGCCCGCGCGATGAGCGCCTCGGCGAGGGCCGCGTCCGTCACCGCGAGCAAACGGCACTCGCCGCCCGAACCACCCGCGTGCTTCGCGGCGAGGATCGCCACGAACGAGCCCGTCGCCGGGAGGCTTCCCAGGTTCGTCGCGCACTCGACCCACACCATGCCACGGCGTCCACCGGCCTGGTGCGTCGCGACCGCGAGGTTGGGCAGCGGCCCCATGCTCGCACCGTCGCTCGCAAGCGTCGTGACACCCCGGTCCGCGAGGTAGGTCATCGTCTCCGGCTTCGGCGCCGCCCATCCCGGTGCCTTCTTGCGGAGCGCCTCGGAGACGAAGCGGTCCCCCGCCGGAAAGGGCCTGTAATAGGTGTCGGTGTAACCCGTGCGAAAGCAGACGACGTCGCCGGGTCCCACGGGGCGGTGCGTGAGCTCCCACTCGCGGACGTGCTCGGGGCCGATGAGGAAGCTCTCGCCGGGTGCGGCCGCGTCCCGATGCGCGGTGAGGTCGATGACGCACGCCTCGCCGCAGAACTGCCACGCGGGCACCTTCTCGCCGGTGACCGCTCCCATCGGTCCCGCGCCCTCGAGGCCGGAGTCGGGAGGGGGAACGAAGTGTGCCGGCGCATCCCACTGCGTGCCCGTGTGCTCGTCGATCACGAGCATGTCACGGTGGCGGCCCGAGCGGCCAAACGTCGCCGTCGGCACGACCGCGAAGGGCGTCATCCCAGCGGGCCAGACGCACGGCAGGTCGCCCGCGACGGTGAGCGACAGGTCGACCACACCGCCCCCCCGCGGCGGATCGGCCGCGACAACGACGCGGGCGGCGTACCCGAGGCAGACGATCGCGACCGCGAACGCGTGCGACCGGGGTGTGGCGTGCATGCTCGGCTCCTCTGGTCAGGCCTCAGGCGGGGACGGCCCGAACCGTCGTCACGCCATTGACGATCGACGGCAGCGGCGCCCCGCGCAGGGACGCCACGGCCAGTTCGGCCGCGGTCGTGCGCAGCCGCTGCACGGCCGCGGCACTCACGCTCGCCACGTGCGGCGCGAGGATGACGTTGTCGCGGCCCAGGATCGGGTGCTTGGCGGGAATCGGCTCGGGGAGGAAGACGTCGAGGGCCGCGCCAGCCACGTGGCCTGAGTCGAGCGCGCCGACGAGCGCGTCGGGATCGACGAGGTCTCCCCGCGAGAGGTTCACGACGATGGCACCCCGACGCATCGTCGCGAGGGTCGTGCCGTTGATCATGCCCTTGGTCTCGGGCAGTGACGGACAGTGGAGCGTGACCAGATCGCTCGTCGCGAGCAGTGCCGGAAGCGTCACCGGCTCCGCGCCGTGGGCGCCGATCGCCTCGGCCGCAGCCGCTGGATCGCTCACGAGCACGCGGCCGCCGAAGGCGACGAGCCGTCGGACGACGGCGCGCCCGATCCGTCCGAATCCCACGACCCCGCAGGTCATGCCGGCGAGCGTTCGAAAGCTGGCGGGCGGGGCGACGAGCTTCCAGCCCCCCTCGTGCACGAGTCGGCTCTGCGGCACCACCTGCCGCGTGAGGGCGAGGATGAAGGCAAGCGTGTGGTCGGCCACCTCGTCGATGCAGTAGTCGGGCACGTTGCACACCGGGATGCCGCGGGCCTTCGCGGCGGCGAGATCGACGTTGTCCACGCCGATGCCGTAGCGGACGATCGCCCGTGCCCGCCGCATCGCGGCGATGACGTCGGCGTTCACCGGTGCGAATTGGGTGATCACGGCGTCCGCGTCGGCCACCGCCTCGACGAGCCGCGCGGGATGCTTCGTCTGCGCCGCAAGAATCCGCGCCCCCACCCGCGCCGCGACCGCCTCCTCGATGGCGAGATCGGAGAAGGAGTGATCGGTGACGACGATGTTCATCCTGGTTGTCCCTGTGAGTGTGCGTCGCGCCGCCGGCTGGAGATCCACGTGCCCACACTTCCGCCCCGCGCAGCCCCCGCCGCCAAGGTGCGGCAGCGTAAACTGTCGACAGTTGTGCTGCAACCGCCGCGGCACCCGCATGGCATCGGTGCCCCTCCGATGGCGGCCGCCGTGACGGCGGTCAACGATCGCCCCGCGTGAGTCCGAGCACGCCGTCGGCCTCGCGGGCGCACCGCTCATAGAGCCCGGCCTGAGCCGGCTGCGCGAGGTCCACGTCATACATGGGGATCATCTTCGACATCCGAGCCCGTGCCTCCCCCGATCCGAGCAGGTGGGGCAGGCAGGTGCGGATCGTCTGGAGCGCGATGTTCACCGAGACCGAGGCGCCGGGAGACGCGCCGAGGAGTGCCGCGAGCGACCGATCCCGGGCGGCGAAGACCTCCGTGCCGAACGACACGGTGCCGCGGTCGGACGGCTTCAGCGTCTGCACGCGAATGCCGGCCTCGACGAGCCGCCAGTCGGCGGTGCGTGCCCGCGGATAGAAGAGCCTCAGCGCGTCCATCCGACGCTCCATCCGTTGCAAACCCTCCGCGATCAGATACCGCACGAGGGGGCGATTCCGCACGGCCGTCCGCAGGAGCGTGCCCACGTTGTCGGGGCGCAGCGACCACGGCAGGTCGGTCCATCGCCCGGTCTGCTTGAGGAAGCGCGTGGTCCACGACGCGAAGGGGCCGAAGAGCAGCTGCGGCCGCCCGTCGAGACGGCGGAGGTCGAGGTGGGGCGCGCCCAGGCTCGGTGACGACGGGGGCGTCGCGCCGTACACCTTCGCCACGTGGCGTGACACGATCGCCGGGTCGTCGCAGACCAGCCACTGTCCCCCGATCGGAAATCCGCCGAGCCCCGCCGCCTCGGGCAGGCCGGTCGACTGGAGCAGCGGCAGACTGCCGCCACCGGCACCCACGAACACGAAGCGGGCCCGGTGCGTCATCCGCTCGCCGGTGGCGACGTCCGTCATCCGGACACGCCACGCCTCCTCGTCCCGCCGCAGCGCCGTCACGCGACGGCCCGTCTCCACCACGCACCCCTCCTGGCCGCCGAGCCACTCGAGGAGCTGCCGGGCGAGCAGTCCGTAATGCAGCTCCGTGCCACCGTCCACGCGCGTGGCCGCGACCGGTGCAGCCGGCCGGCCCTCCATCACGAGCGGGGCCCACGCC
>DNLZ01000222.1:1675-8005 GCA_003488325.1 Planctomycetaceae bacterium | reverse complement strand
AGCGCCTCGTAGCGGTCGACCAGGAAGTCGACGTCATCCCGCCCCTGGACGAAGCAGACGTGCGGCACGGCGTGGATGAAGCGTGCCGGCGGCCCCACCATCCCGCTCCTGACGGCGTGCGCCCAGAACTGCCGCGAGTGTTCGAACTGCTCGAAGATCGAGAGCGTCCGCTCGATCCGGATGCTGCCGTCGGGCTCCCGCGCCGGCGTGTAGCTGAGTTCGCAGAGTCCAGCGTGGCCGGTGCCGGCGTTGTTCCAGCCGTCGGACGCCTCGCGTGCGAGATCCGGAGTGACCTCGAGGACACGGATCGACAGCCGCGGCTCGAGGCACTTGAGCAGGGCCGCCAGGCTCGCCGACATGATGCCGCTGCCGATGAGCAGCACGTCGACCGGTTCTCGTGCGGAGGCGGATCGTGACGGGGACACGGCGGCAGATTCGCGAGAGAGCGGGGAGACTGCCGAAAGCCTATGGCGGGAAGGTGGGTTTCCGCCACGGCGTGGCGGTGAGGTACGATCAAGGGGTGTTGGTGCGGCCCCCCTGTGCGCGATCGCTCGCCGTCGGGAGATCACCATGCTTTCAATCGCCGGTCCGCGTCATCACCGACGCGACTTCTGTGACGGCGTCTCACGACGCGACGTGCTCCGGGTGGGCACGCTCGCCGCCCTGGGAACAACGGGAGGCTGGAGCCTGCCGACGCTCCTGAAGGCGGAGGCGGCGACGGGCGGCCCACGGCCCAAGTCGGTGATCATGATCTACCTGGTCGGCGGACCGCCGCACCAGGACATGTTCGACCTCAAGCCCGACGCGCCGCGGGAGATCGCCGGGCCGTGGCGGCCGATCGCCACCAATGTGCCTGGCTTCCAGATCTGCGAGGCGTTCCCACGGCTCGCCGGGTGCGCCGACAAGCTCACCGTGATCCGCTCGATCATCGGGAACCAGGCCGACCACGACGCCGTGCAGGTCTTCAACGGCCGCGATCCGCGCCGCCCGAAGCCCTCCGGAGGATGGCCGCAGTTCGGCACGGTCGTGTCGAGGCTCGAGGGGGCAGCTCGCCTCGAGTCACCCCCGTTCGTCAGCCTCTGCTATCAGTGCACCCACGGACCCTACAACGAGCCCGGGCCGGGCTTTCTGGGGATGGCCCACTCGCCGCTGCGCCCGCTCGGAGACTCGCGACGCGACCTCGTGCTCAACGGCGTCACGCTCGACCGGCTCGCCGACCGGACGACGCTGATGCGCAGCCTCGACACGCTGCGCCGTGACATCGACACGACCGGCATGATGGCGGGCTACGACGCCTACACCGAGCAGGCGATGGGGCTCCTCACCTCGTCGCGGGTCGCCGAGGCCCTCGACCTGTCCCGCGAGGACCCGCGGATCGTGGAGCGCTATGGCACCGGCGACCCCAAGGTCATGATCGACAGCAACGGCGCGCCGCGCGTGCCGCAGAGCCTGCTCGTCGCACGTCGTCTCGTGGAGGCGGGCGTGCGGGTCGTCACGCTCAACTACAGCAAGTGGGACTGGCACGGCGGTGTGAACGTCGAGGGCCGGGCGAACAACTCGATCTTCGTCCGCGAGGCCGAGGACTTTCCGATCTTCGATCGGTGCGTCAGCGCACTCGTCGAGGACCTGCACGAGCGCGGCCTGGCCGACGACTGCGCCGTGGTGGTGTGGGGCGAGTTCGGCCGGACGCCGAAGATCAGCCCCATCGTGGGCCGCGATCACTGGCCGCAGGTCAACTGTGCCCTCATGTTCGGCGGCACCATGCGGCACGGACAGGTGATCGGCGCGACCGACCGGATCGCCGGAGAGGCCGTGGCGCGCCCCGTCACGTTCGGCGAGGTCTACGCGACACTCTTCCACCACCTGGGCATCGACGTGCAGCGGACGACGGTGGACGACCTCCACGGCCGGCCGCAGCACCTCGTCGAGGGCCAGGCCAAGCCGATCGCCGAACTGGTCGCCTGACCGACGTCATGAGCACGATCGCAGGCCGCGTGCACGAAGCCGACGATCGCTTCGCATGCTCGTCTCGGCGGAGCACCGGCTCCCCTACCCGCCATCTCACCCCCCGGCGGCAGACCCCTTCCGCAAATCGCTACCCGAGCAGTTCGTGCACCACCCGGGCCGGCTGCCCGTCCACGAGTGACGCGGCCAATCCCTCGCGCTTGTAGATGAGCTGCGTGTGGTCGAAGCCGAAGCAGTGCAGAAGCGTGGCGTGCCAGTCGTAGTGGTGGACGACGTTCTCCACCGCATGGTGTCCCCATTCGTCGGTGGCGCCGTGGACATACCCGCGCCGAAAACCGCCGCCCGCCACCCACTGCGAGAATCCGTAGGTGTTGTGATCCCGGCCGCACTTCTCGCGGCCCGCGTCGTTCTGCAGGACGGGCAGCCGCCCCATCTCGCCGCCCCAATGCACGATCGTGGAGTCGAGCAGGCCCCGCTGACGCAGGTCGGCCACGAGCGCGGCGGCGGGCCGGTCGACCGCACGGCACGAGGCCGGAAGTCCGGCGAGGATGCCGCCGTGGTGATCCCACGACTGCCCCGAGTTGAGCACCTGCACGAACCGCACGCCCCGCTCCACCAGGCGGCGCGCGAGGAGGCAGCGCGTGCCGTAGTCGGCGGTCGCCGGGTCGTCGATGCCGTAGAGCGCGCGGACGTGCGCCGGCTCCGACGAGATGTCGAGCGCCTCCTTCGCCGCGGTCTGCATGCGGGCGGCGAGCGCGTAACTGGCGACGCGTGCCGCCAGATCGTGCTCGCCCGGATGGGCGGCGAGATGCTCGGTGTTGAGCCGCTCGAGGAGCGCGAGTTGGCGTTCCTGCGGCCGGCCGCGCACCAGCGGCGCCGGATCGAGGTTGAGGATTCTCGGCTCGGTGGGCCGGACGAGCGTGCCCTGGTAGAGGCTCGGCAGCCAGCCGTTCGTCCAGTGCTCACCCTGGAACGTCGGCAGACCCGCGGGATGCGCGAGCACCATGTAGGCCGGCAGGTCCTGCGACTCGCTGCCGAGACCGTAAGAGAGCCACGCGCCGAGCGTCGGCCGGCCGGCGGTGACGCGGCCGGCGTTGAGGGCGTAGAGCGCCTGGCCGTGGTTGTTCACGCCCGAGTGCATCGAGCGGATCAGCGTGATCTCGTCGGCGATGCCCGCGAGGCACGGCACGAGCTCGCTCAATTCCATGCCGCACTCGCCGCGCGGCGCGAACGACCAGGGTGAGCCGAACACCTTCGCCGAGGCCTGGGCGAGGTTGTCGTACTTGATCACGCCCGGGAACGGCTGCCCGTCGTGCTTCGTGAGGGCCGGCTTCGGATCGAAGAGATCCATCTGGGACGGGCCGCCCATCATGAACAGCGAGATCATCGCCCGCGCCGTGGCCGGCCGAGGCGGCACCTTCGGCAGCAGGTCGAAGCGGACCTCGCCCGCCTCCGTGACCGGCTTGACCGGTGCGGCAAGGAGGCCGTCGTCGCGCAGGAGCGTCGCCAGCCCGAGGGTTCCGAGCGAGAAGCCGCCGGCGTGCAGCACATGCCGTCGGGAACAGAGTGCAGGATGGTTCACGGGCGACCTCGCCTCAGTCGACGTACAGGAACCGGTTCGATGCCAGGAGCACCTGACACAGGCTGGCCAGGGCGTCGAGCTGGTGGTCGGCCACGGGCGGCGCCGGCTGCCCCTCGGCCGCAGGCGCCGGGGCCGGCTGACGCGACCGCAGATCCTCAGCCTGCTCGGCCACGTGGAGGATGGCGACATCGATGTCGGCCCGAGACGGCTCGGCACCGAAGAGCAGCCGCCAGGCGCGGCGCACCTGGCCGCGGAGGTCGCCGGGGGCGTCGGCACGCACCCGCCCGGCCAGTGCCCGCGCCGCATCGATCACGAATGAATCGTTGAGCATCGCAAGCGACTGCGGCGCGACGGTCGTCGAGCGGCGCTGCTCGCAGTTGGGCGTCATCTCCGGTGCGTCGAACGTCTCGAGGAGCGTCAGCGGCGTGGTCCGTCGCGCCTGCACGTAGATCGAGCGGCGGAAATCGTCGGCACCGAGGCTCGCGACCTTGATCACGTCGCCGTTGGCGTCCTTCTCCTCGCGGCCCACGACCACGCGCCCCACCGGGTCGCGAGCGATGCCCACGGGCGGGCCGCCGCCTCCGGCAGTGAGCCGGCCCGAGGCCTGCAGCACCGTGTCCCGGAAGGCCTCCGCATCGAGCCGCCGTGGGGTTCGTCGGGCCAGCAGCCGGTTGTCGGGGTCGGAGGCGCGGGCCGCCTCGCCCCCGGCGCCCTGCCGGTACGTCGCGCTCGTGACGATGAGGCGATCGAGCGCCTTGAGCCGCCATCCGCCCGCGACGAACTCTCCCGCCAGCCAGTCGAGGAGTTCGGGATGCGTGGGCCGCTCGCCCAAGCGTCCGAAATCGCCGGGCGTCGCGACGAGGCCGCGGCCGAAGAGGTGCATCCAGAACCGGTTGACGAGCACCCGCGGCACGAGCGGATGGGCGCCGCCGGTGAGCCACCGCGCGTAGGCGAGCCGTCTGCCGCTCGATCCCGAGGCGGGCGGCGTCGGCGTGAACGGCTCGATGCTCGGCGTCGCCAGCACCGCCAGTTCCCCCGGCGTCACCGCCTGCCGCGGCTGGTCGTGGTCGCCCCGATGGAAGACCCGCGACTCGGGCACGCGGCCGGACACCTCGGTGGCGGCCATGAAGAACCGCTCGGGCGGCTTCGTGCCCCGCAGTGCGGTGGCCTCACCATGCTTGTCGGCGACCTGCTTCTCGAGCTTCGGGTCGTAGAGATCGAGCGAATAGGTCGCGAGGGCGGACGGATACTTGCGAATGAGCGCCTTCTGCTCGTCGGTCCGCTTGTCCTCCGGCGTGTCGCGGGCGAGGCGGTAGGGCCCGCGTTCGGGCTCGGGCAGCTTCACGATCTCCTTCTCGAAGATCTCGTCGAGGAGCCGTTTCCGCAGGGCCCGCGCCTCGTCGTCGATGGCGACGGCCCGGGCCTCGATGTCGGCCGCGGCGGCGCGCTCCTCAGGCGTGTAGAGCGAATACGTCCGCTGCGCCGGCGTCCGCCACGCCTGCCAGTCGTAGACCGGCTCGAAGATCGCCCGCAGCCGGTAGTAGTCGGCCTGGGAGATCGGGTCGTAGCGATGGTCGTGGCACTGGGCGCAGGCGACCGTGAGCCCGAGGAGTGCCGACGTCGTGATCCTGATCTGCTCGGCGATCGCCTGGTTGCGGGCCAGGTTTTGATCGGGCACCGAATCCCCCGTGCCGTCGGGGCCGAGCCGCAGGAACGCCGTCGCCACGAGCTGGCCGACGCGGCCCGGGTCGGTGACGGCGCTCGCCGTGGTCTCGTGCGTCACCCCGGCAAGTTCATCACCCGCGAGCTGCTCGACGATGAACTGGTCCCACGGCATGTCGGCGTTGAGGGCCGCGATCACCCAGTCGCGATAGCGCCAGGCGTGGGGCCGCAGCGAGTCGGTCTCCGCGAAGCCGTTGGAGTCGGCATAGCCGACGACGTCGAGCCAGTGGCGTCCCCACCGCTCGCCGTAGGCGGCACTCGCGAGCAGCCGATCCACCACGCGCTCGTACGCGTCGGCCGATGTGTCGGCGAGGAAGGCGTCGACCTCCTCGGGCGTCGGCGCGAGGCCGGTCAGATCGACCGAGACGCGCCGCAGGAGCGCGACGCGGTCGGCCTCGGGCGCGGGCGACAGCCCGGCCTGTTCCAGTCGGGCCAGCACGAAGGCGTCGATGGGATTGCGCACCCAACCGGCGTTGGCCACGGTCGGGGGCGCCGGCCGTGCCACCGGCCGGAAGGCCCACCACTCCCGGTCGTCCTCGGTCAGGTACAGCCCCGGGGGAATCGACTCGGGCTCCGGCCGCGAAGCGACGGCCCCGGCGGCGATCCAGCGCTCGATGACGGCGAGCTCCTCGGGGGTCACGGGCTTCCCCGACTTGGGCATCTCGCCGTCGCGGATCACCCGCAGCAGTTCCCCGCGCGTCGTGTCACCCGGCACGAGCAGCGGTCCGTGCCCCTCGACCTCGCGTTCGAGAAAACGTCGCAGCCGGAGGTCGACGCCCCCCTCCACCGGCTCCTCCTCGCCGTGGCAGTGCATGCACCGCGCCTTGAGGATCGGCCGTACGGCACCCTCCCATGTCGGCGAGGGCTCGTCCGCCGCGACGGCGACGGAGCCGGCGAGTGCGGCCGCGGCCAGGATCATCGTGCGTCGGTGCATACCAGAAGCATACCGACGGCCTGCCGGGCGGGCAGCGCGGCCGTCGGCCCCTGGATGGGCTCGCCCGTGGCATGCGGCTGAATCCCGCTCAGAGCTTTCGGTACGTGATGTCCTTGAACTGCACCGT